>JANWYZ010000244.1 GCA_025054895.1 bacterium
CCAGTCGGTCTGACCGGGGAACAGGTCTTTCGCCCAGATTCGGTTGTCGCGCAGAGTGCCCCGCTCGCCCAGCAGGTCGATGTTGAACGCATACGGACATCGGCAGTCCAGAATGGACGACAGTTTGCCGATGGCGCCACCCTTGAAACGCACTGCCGCCACCACGTTGGTATCGTACTCGTAGTTCGGGTCGGTATTGTTGGAGTACGCCATCACTTCCTCGATCTCATCCTGTACGAAGTAGCGGATGGCGTCTACCGCATGGCAGCCTGCGCTCAGGAAGGAGCTGCCCGCCACGCTCTTCTTCACGTTCCACTCGTACTGGCGGTAGTGCGGTCCGATGTGATGCCAGTAGTCCACCTCCGCGTAGAAGATGCGCCCAATCGCCCCCTGCTCCAGCAGGCGTTTGATGTTCATAAACTGCGGGTTCCAACGCAGCACGAAGCTGACCACCGTCTTCACGCCCGCCTGACGCACCGCCTTCACCATCTCGATTAGCTCCTCGCGGCTATTGGCGACTGCCTTTTCAATCAGGATATGCTTGCCCGCCTGAGCCGCCAGGATGGTCTCGCGGGGATGCAGGTTGGGCGGCGTGCAGAGGGAGACCAGATGGACGTTGGGGTCTGCCAGCGCCTGCTCGTAGTCCGTGTAAATCTTCGCGTGGACCGCCCCAGTGGTCTCCTTCAGCCTCTCCGCGCTCTCGCGAGTGCGGCTACTGATAGCGACAACCTCCGTGTAGGGGTTGCGCTGGTAGGCGCGCACATGCTCCGTAGACACCCAGCCCGCGCCGTGAACGAGTACGCCATACTGTGACACGGTATTCACCTCCCTCGTAGCACGAGCATCTTGCTCGCGAGTCTCTCAAGCACAGGGTGTGCTTGCTACGTTGTCGCACCTCAGCTCATGTGGATTTCCACGTTGTCCGCCACGCCGCCAAGCAAGGTGTAGTCGGTGCGGGCAGTCTGCAAGATGCTGCCGGGCACGTAGGTGTTGACGGGACCGTACGCCACCAGTCGGGCGATGAACCGCTGCCACGAGACGCCGCCGCCCAGGTCGCCGTCCAGCCAGAAGGAGCGGTGCTTCGCGCCCAGGATGTCGGCAGGACCGATGGTGTTGGCTTTGGGCGGCACCCACGACCAGTCGCCGCCGAAAGAGTGCAGCGCGTTCTGCATGATAGTCATCGGATGCAGCTCCACCAGGCGCGCGCCCGCCTTCTTGTACGATTCTAAGTCGTCGCCGAACTCGTCGCCCAGGTGCGCCTCCCAGAAGGCGATATGTCCACACCAGCCGATGCCGCCATAACAGACATCTGCCCCGCCCATGTCGGCGATCATCTTGCTGTAATCGCGGATAACGTCGGTCGTGGGGAAGTGTATCTGCTTCTCCGGCGGGCGCAGGTCAGGGTCGATGCGCAAGAAGAAGCTCTCCCACATCGCCCGCTGGAACGAGCCTTCCCAGTCGCGCGGAGCAGTGTTGCCGTCCTGGTCGGCGTATTCATCCATGTTAAAGGTATGCACATGGTGCATGGGGATACGCAGGCGGTTAATCATCTCCGCCGCAATAGGATACTGGGGCATGGGACCGACGGGAAAGATTCCCACGAACTGCCTGCCCTCGTCTAACGCCTGCTTGATGCGGGTCACAATGTCCGTGGCGAAGGCGGCGTAGAACTCCGCGCGGTCGTCGATGACGCGGATGCGGAAATCGGGGTTGGGGTGCTCGGTAATCTTCTCGCGCGGGATGGCTCGCACACGGGCGCATATTTCGAGGTCGCGAAACGGGATGAAACGCGCCAGATCGTAAGTGAACGACATGGTTCCTGCCTCCCTTTTGTGGTGCATGGTGTTGATTTGCAATTCGCGAAGCACCCACCTTTTCCTGCTAACCTGCCCCGATAAACCTCAAGTGTTTTCTCCGTTTTTCCGATAATTGGCAAGCAAAAGCCGTGCTACTGAGAATGGCGTGCGTTCATCCAGAGATTTGAGAATCTATCAAACAGGTTGACCAGATGCCTGCAGAAGAACGCACTGAACAGGCTACACCGCGGCGCCGGCAGGAGGCGCGCCGACGAGGACAGGTCGCCCGGTCGGTGGAGTTGTCGTCGGTAGCGGTGTTTTTAGCGGTAGTGATGGTGCTGAAAGCAGTGAGCGAGGGCGCGCTGCAAGGGGCAATAGAATCCATCCGCTTTGCGCTCACCCATCTCAGCCACACCGACTTCTCTCCCGCGCTTGCGCTCTCCTTCATGACGGGTTGCCTCAACCACGCGGCGAAGGCGTTCCTCCCCGTGATCGGTGTGGCGATGGTGGTGGGTGTGGTGGTAAACCTGTTACAGGTGGGCGTGATGTTCACTGCTGAGCCGCTTGTCCCCAACTGGGCACGTTTGAACCCGGCAGCTGGTTTCTTGCGTCTCTTTTCCCGTCGCGCCTTTGTGGAGAGCGTCAAGACGCTGTTGAAAGTGCTACTCATCGGCTGGTTGACTTTTTCGGCGGTGCAGGCGGACGCGGCGATGTTGTTGCGCACTAGCGAGATTGACCCGCTGATGGCGCTGATGTTGATAGGGCAATTGCTCTACAAAATGTCATGGCGCGTGGGGTTGGCGATGCTGGTGCTGGCGTTGCTGGACTACGGCTTCCAGCGATGGGAATACGAGAAGAGTTTGCGCATGACCAAAGAGGAAGTCAAGCAGGAGATGAAGCAAACAGAAGGCGACCCCCAGGTGAAATCGCGCATCCGCGCTCGCCAACAAGCCATCGCTCGCCGCCGTATGATGCAGGCAGTGCCCAAAGCGGACGTAGTGGTCACCAACCCCACGCACTATGCGGTTGCCCTTCAGTACGACTCGCAGAAGATGGCAGCTCCTACAGTGGTGGCAAAGGGCATGAATCTGATAGCCTTGCGCATCCGCGAGATCGCCCAACAGCATAACGTGCCTGTTGTGGAAAACCCGCCTCTGGCGCAGAGCCTGTATCGCACGGTGGAGGTAGGAGAACAAATACCGCCGGAGCTGTACCAGGCGGTGGCGGAAGTGCTAGCGTACGTGTATCAGCTGCGGAGGCGGTAGCAACCCTTTGACCCAGCGCATTCACGCCTGAAGCGGGGCGGGTCATGCTCCATTATGACCTTCGTGGACGCGACAACGTACGTCCCTCCGGTGGCACGCGCATCCTGCGCGTGGCTCAAGGGCGCGACGCCCGTGCTACATCACAGAGCGCGTCTCCCCAGCCCGCTGTGATTACTTGAGGGTTCGGCTTCTGTAACACCCTTCCTCCAAACGCAGGAGTAGCCTCACTACCGCTCGAACTGTACAACAAACACCCGCTGGAAAGGAGTCCTCCTCATGCGCCGGATGAAAGTGGGCGTGATTGGTTGTGGCAGCATCAGTCCCATCTACCTGCAGGCAGGTAGAGTGTTTGAGAATTTGGAGATTGTGGCGTGTGCTGACCTCGATATGGAGAAGGCGCGTGCCCGCGCTGCCGAGTTCGGCATCCCAAGGGTTTTGACGCCGGAGGAACTGCTGGACGACCCCGATGTAGAAATCGTGCTTAACCTGACTGTACCCAAAGCGCACGCGGAAATCAACTTGAGAGCGATTGAAACAGGTAAGCATGTGTATACCGAGAAGCCATTGGCAACCAATCGCGAAGACGGACGTAGAACCGTTGGAGCCGCTGGCGCGAAAGGAGTGCGCATCGGTTCAGCCCCTGATACTTTCCTGGGCGGGGGCATCCAGACCTGCCGCAAACTGGTGGACGACGGCTGGATTGGAGAACCTATCGGGGCGACCGCCTTCATGACCTGCCGCGGACACGAAAGCTGGCACCCCTCGCCGGAGTTTTATTACGAGATAGGCGGCGGACCCATGTTTGATATGGGACCCTACTACCTTACCGCGCTGGTAAACCTGATAGGTCCTGTTCGGCGTGTTAGCGCTTCGGCGCGAATCACCTTCCCTGAACGGCTCATTACCAGCCAGCCCAAATACGGCAAGGTGGTAAAGGTGGAGACGCCCACGCACATCGCAGGCACGATAGATTTTGTCAATGGCGCGATTGGCACGGTCATCATGAGCTTCGATGTGTGGGGAGCGCAGCTACCGCGTATTGAGATATACGGCACGGAAGGAACCCTCAGCGTGCCCGACCCGAACTCCTTCGGTGGACCGGTACGCCTGTACCGACCGGGAAACCGCGATTGGCTGGAGATACCTCTCACACACGGCTACACCGAGAACAGCAGGGGATTAGGCGTAGCGGACATGGCGGCGGCGATTCAGTCGGGCAGGGTGCACCGCGCCAATGGCGACCTTGCCTACCACGTGCTGGACGTGATGCAGGCGTTCCTGGACGCTGCGCAGACAGGCAAGTATATACCGATAGAAAGCACCTGCGAACGCCCGCAGCCTCTGCCGATGGGCTTGCGACACGGGCAGGTCGACGCTTAATGCGTATACTTTGTGGCACGGGCGTCTCGCCCGTGCGCTCACACACTTCAGAGACGCAGAACACACTATATGGAGGTCAAAAACATGAAACGCGCATTGATAGTTTACGGAGGCTGGGAAGGGCATGAACCCGACAAATGCGCTCAGATTTTCGCACCATGGCTGCAATCACAGGGCTACGAGGTTATCTTGTCTAACACGCTGGAA
>JANWYZ010000245.1 GCA_025054895.1 bacterium
GCCTTCACATAGCGCGAATGCCACCGACGCCTCGCCGTTGCATTAGGGTTCGCCAGGTTTCCGAACTCCGTATCGTCAACGTAACCGTCGCCGTTCCGATCGTTGGCGGAATCCCAACCGGGGATAGTAATCGTGTACCTGCTTCCCCACACAAACTGAGGGTTCAACGTAGAACCGGCGAAGGCTACCGACGCAACCTCAGGAAACTGCGTGGGCGCTGAAGTGGCACGTATGCGAATCCAGTAGGCACGCCCGCTTCTACCGAACAGGTCGTCGATGCGGCGCAACGCCCAATCCGAAGGCGGTGACCACGAGATATTACCAGACTGCCCCAACCCGTTCGTCCCATCACTTACTCCGCTCAGTGCCACCCAGGCTCCACTCGTATTGCGATACTCATATACATACGAACCCCCAACCCCAGACCGCCTCAGCTGGATGCTGACCTCTGAAGCACTGGCAGAGGGTAATCCTATATAGATAGCCTGATTAGCAGCTCTAATGGTTGGATATAGCCGGAGTATATCGCGTGTGCGTACCCCAGCAATCAGCAGATCCGGGCTCAGCGCAGACACAGTCCGTACACGAATGTAGTAGGCTCCGTAGTTCATTGAATGGTTAATAGCGCGTGCGACAACCCAGTCCGAAGGCACCTGCCAGCGTATCCAACCGCTCTGGCGGAAACCGTTCGTCTGGTCCTCCAGTATTGTCAGCGGCTTCCACTCCGTTGCTACTCCAGTTACAGGATCTCGGCTTGAGGGATATTCGAGGATCACCGACCCTGTGTTGTAGGCCTGTGCAATATCCACCTGCATCTCATTGAACGGATAGAAAGAACCATACGCGATCCAGTAGTTCGCTATCCGCAACTTCGAGCTATCCGCGCCAGAATACAGAGTAGATGCGTTCAGAGGATATGAATCAGAAGGGTCGCCCCTGTACCAACCACCGAGATAACCGTAGGACAGCGGGGTTCCCTGATCCACGAGGTCGGTATCCACCGCGACGTGCGTGAATATGTCTTCCGGGTCCCGCCCCTGAGAGGGCATTGTCTCGAAAGCCCTCGTGATGATACCGACAAGACCTGTGCGGTGGATACCGAAATGGTTCATACGACTCGGCGCCAACCATGTTAGTTCATCGTAGAAGTGCAGTAGTATACCGCCCGGTCTGGTTGGCAGGAATCTCTGCTGGTACACCGTACCGTAACTGTCATACTGACCGGCAAGTATCCAGTCTGTGTTCTGTAGCATCCACAACGTAATATCGTCTTTGGTCATGTTCCCAGCAGGCCAGTCGGCTTCCCCTGCATCCACGATATACCAGGCCCACCGCGCAGACGGAAAGGCGCGAGACGACTGAGCATACGTTGGGTCGAGTATCGATACCGCCAAACATAACCAGAATAGCACCACCGGAAAGTAAGCAGTTCTGTTATTTAACAAGAGAGGTCACCTCCACTGAAATAGCCTTATAAAGGGCTCTACAAAACGGGTCCGCGATTAGCCATCTCGAATGCGTTTACACTGATGAACAGGTCACTCCCAGCACACTAAGGCGGAACCTCCATCCTAGAACAGTACGTCGTATCGGGTCGCAGATTCAGTAGATTCACGCAGTACCGCGTTACGTCGTCACTCTGCCAGTATCGGCACCTAGGAGGATAAATCATGCCCAACGCAGGCGTATTACCATACTCTACCGTCATCTTACCCGGCACTGTTGTGACACACTTGATGCGCGCTGATGCCGGCATCGCCCAAATTACCTCGGGGTTAAGGGATTGGGAAAGTGCTGGTAACGCCACCAACAGAGAAGCTAGTGTAGCAGACAGTAAGGTAAATGTTTTCATAGCTGCCCTTTCCTCCGACCGATGCTATCCAGCACTTTGTTCCCTGTAGAGCATCTGAAGGTACCCAGCAGAATAGCCAGTATACCATGATCAGACCGGCAAGCCGACAAAGGAGCATGTGCTGCGCGCAAGATAATACTGTGTGCTGCTATCCACATTTCTCGTCCGCCACGAAGCATAATCCTGCTGAGCATCCATCATGGCGGTTACTCCAAACACTGCCTGCTCTCGTTCTACAAATGCCTCCTCATAACACTCAAGGTCCGACGTATAGAACCACCCCTCGTCCCAGAGGAAAAACGTTGGCACGCCGCACGCAGCGGCGATAGTTAACGCGCCGCTGAATAAGCCGATAGCCGCCGTACTGCGTTTGAGGTCATCCAGCAAGGAGACGCCCTGCGAAACGAGTACATTGCCGTATTTCTGCTGTAACGCTTGCACCCAATCAGGAATGCGCCTGGCAGACGGATGCAGGCGGTAGATGATAGTGATGCCCTCTATCTCGCGCGCACATTGCTCTACCACCGCATGTAAACCTGCTAATGCATCATCCAATCCATAAAACCGACGGGCGGCAGGGTTATCCTGATCAATCACCAGCAGGCTACGATGATGAAAAGTGTCTCCCACATCTTCTATCTCGTCGAACAGCGAGCCGGCGGGGATAAACTTGCGAGCGAAGGGCAGAGTGCCCGTCTGCTGTCCGAACTGCGCGTCCATCCGTTGCATGAACTCCGCCGACGCCCTGCCGAAGGTGACCACCGTGTCCGCCAAAATGGGGAAAAAACCCATCGAAGAAATCACCCCGTGCTGCAGGGTGACTACGTGCTTACCACCTAACAATCCTTCCAGCGCAATGACCGAGTCGATAGAGCCGAAATGGTTGCGTACCAGCAGGTTGTCGTATTCCAAGTAGGGGCTTACACGCTCCCAGAGTAAACGCTTCGCCATGCCCCCCAGGAAGAAGGAGAAGGTCGCTGGCGAGATGCGCAAGTCGCCACCCAGCAGGTCGTTGATCTGGCGGAAGTGCTGCCATGCGCGAGGCGCGGCGCAGGCGGAGAGGCGACGTTGCTGATCGTGAATACCTGCATACAGGTCAATCAGCGTCAACTGTTTGCCATACTTTTCCTGCAGAGGGGCGATCTGCCCGTGTTCTTCCGTGCCAAAGCGCACCAGATAGCCGACTGTGGCTCCGCCCTGCAGCAGCGCCTCTGTCAGGCGCACCATCATCTTCCGTTCTGTGGCGCGTTCACAGCCGCCCCATATCAGCCAGTCGAAACGCTGACGCGGGATGTCGGGCTTATTCTCACGCCACCAGCGGTGGGCGAAGGACGAGGTCGTCTGCAGGTAATAGCGGTAGGGGATTTGCTTCCAGTCGCCCTTTGCCTGATAACAATTGCGCACCGCATCCAGATACTGCACCCACTCATACCGCTGGGGCGAAGACCAGATTTTGAGGCGCGCCTCGTCCGTTTTCCACGCTATCGCCCCTCTGCCGTAGACGATGGTATCGGGCAGTTTCTTCTGGACAGCGGTTTCGGTCATCCCCCTCACCTACTCCGCCGAAGGTACTCGGCGCAGCTTCGCACGCGCTGCCAGCTCGCTCTCGTACACCCGCTTCACGCCATCTCCGAGCGCTTGCTCGATGACGCGAATGTCACGCACCAGACGCATAAAGCCGCCCGGCTCTACGGACGCCGCCTGGTCACTACCCCACATGGCGCGGTCTAGTGTAATGTGCCGTTCTACCACGCACGCCCCCAGCACGACAGCTGCATAAGTGGTCTGCAAACCTACTTCATGTCCAGAGTAGCCTACTGGTAGACTGAATTCGCGCTTGAGCGTCTGGATCATGCGCAGGTTCAACTCATGTGGCGGGCAGGGGTAGGTACTGGTGCTGTGCATGATAATCAGACGGTCCCGGTCCAACAGGGAAACAGCATGTCGGATTTCGTCCATGGTGGACATGCCGGTGGACAGCAGAATGGGCTTTCCCGTAGCGTTCAGGCGCAACAAGAGCTCATCGTCGGTCAAAGAGGCTGAGGCCACTTTGTAGCAGGGTGGGTCAAACTGCTCCATAAAATCCACCGATGGAATATCCCAGCAGGACGCAAACCAGGTAATGCCCTGCTGCTTGCAATAGCGGTCTATCTCCGCGTACTGCTCGTAGCCAAATTCTACCTTGTAGCGGTACTCCATATACGTAATCAGTCCCCATGGGGTCTCGCGCGGGATGTTGCGTTGCTCTGGAGGAACGCATAGTTCGGGCGTGCGCTTCTGAAACTTCACCGCGTCACATCCCGCCAGCTTCGCCGCGTCAATCAGCCGTTTGGCGGTATCCACATCGCCGTTGTGATTGATGCCTATCTCCGCCACGATATACACAGGCTGACCGTCGCCTACTAACCGGTCGCCAATCCGTACAGTTTGCGCCATCGCTAAAATCCTCCTGAAAACAGCTTTGGAGTACCCCAAAAGGACTCACTCATCCAACCGCCGCAGGATCATCTCGGACAGTTCTCGCAGCGCTCCTTGTCCTCCCTTCGCCTCCAGCACCACATCAGCCACTGCCAACACCTGCGGATGGGCATCGGCAGGAGCAACTGCACAACCCGCTGCCCGCATACAAGCAATATCGTTCACATCGTTTCCGACGTAGACAACGTTATTTTCGGAAGATATTCCCTGCTTCTGAAGCCACTCCTGCATGACGGACAGTTTGTCACCAGCGCCGGCAAAGCACTCGATGCCCAGCTTCCGACATCGCACTTCTACAACCGGGT
>JANWYZ010000246.1 GCA_025054895.1 bacterium
GACAAGCGGTGAGAAGGGGAAAGCGTATGGCTCGTGCAATCAGCACTCTCGCACATCGTTTCGCGGTCATCGCGCTCGTGCTGGCGGTAGTGGGGCTGGTGACTCTGGCGGTCGGAGCGCGAGCAAGCGGACTGGAGATGCTCGCCTTCTCTGGTCTACTTCTGCTGCTGGCGGCTGTGGTGTTGGGCATGGTCGCACTGGTGTGGGCAGTGGTCAACAGGGCGTACGGTGTCGCGATAGTGCTTGCTGCCATCGTGCTTCTCATGCCGGGCATCGCGCTGACATGGCTGTTCCTGCCTGTCTTCCGCTCCGCCCGAACCGTTGCCCAGCAGAGGCGCTGTATGCAGAACCTGAAAGCGCTGGGGATGGCAGTGCTTCTGTACACGGAAGACTGGGATGAACGCTATCCCCCCGCGCACGTGTGGTGCGACTCCATCCGACCGTATACGCGCTCACCGGAGGATTTCCGATGCCCCGCTGCGCGTCATCTGCAGTGGGGATATGCTATGAACGACCAACTGGACAGCCTCAAGGTGGAAGACCTCGTGGCGCCATCCGAGACGGTGATGCTCTTCGACTCTACTGGCGGCTGGAACCAGGCAGGAGGCAAAGAACTGGTGGCGCGACGGCATGGAGAGACCGCGAACTTCGTCTTCGCCGACGGGAACGTGGCGTATCGATACAGAGTAGACCAGCTGCTCTGGAAGGCGCGCTAAGCTGCCGCTCTCCTGGTGAAGGAGTCAGGATTTGGCAACGTTCTTGCAAAGAGCCTGAACAGACTGCTACCCACAGGAGGTCATTGCATGATACACGCCGGGATGCAGGACGGTGCATTGTTACGAATCGTCAACAAGCTGGTAAACGAAACCCTTGCAACAGATAGTGTGCCTCCTCTTACGGGCATCCGTCACTTGCGGGATGGCGAGCTGTGGAATGACCGCGCACGGTTCGAGCAGCGCACAGTGAGGCAGGGGGTGGAAACTGTCCTGCGCTGGCAGGGAAGAAGCGCAGAGCACCAGCTCACCACTTGCTGGCACTCCTCTCCAGAGGGCGACCTGTTGGTGACACAGCGCGCGGAGTGTGAAACGGGCGGACTGATAGGGATGCAGTGGGGCTTTGCTATCCCGACGGGCTGGGAGCTGCTGCTGCCC
This sequence comes from bacterium, assembly GCA_025054895.1. Taxonomy (GTDB): domain Bacteria; phylum Armatimonadota; class HRBIN16; order HRBIN16; family HRBIN16; genus HRBIN16. The sequence continues at coordinate 1,152 of JANWYZ010000246.1, forward strand.
GTGCTGAGCGGTTTTCGTCTCACTCCAGAGATGGACTTCGATCCGCTCCGCCTGGAGTATCCCTACCCCTGGGAGGCACAGGCACTTATCATATCGGGCAGGCGCGGCGGCTTCCTCATACACGCCGAGGACGATATGCAGCATTTCAAACGGCTTTTTGTGCAGAGGCAGGGCGGGCAGATATGGCTGGGACTGGAGTCGTGGTGCCATGCTCCCTTTGACGGGATACAACAGGCGGAGTCGGTGCGCTGGCGAGTCCGTGCTTACAAGGGTCACTGGCTGAACGCTGCAGCGACCTATCGAGCGTGGATGGAGGAGCGTTTCGGGCTGGCAGCCTGCCGCCGCCTGCACCCCGACTGGGTGGAGGACATCCAGACGGTGGTGATAGATAACCTGGACGACCCCGAACGGCTAGAGGCGTTGGCGCAGCAGCTTCCTCCACGCCAGACGTTGATTTACGTGCCCGCGTGGCGTGCGCGCGGCTACGACCGCTACTACCCCGACTACACCCCGCGCGAGGGCTTCGCTGAACAGGTACGGCGGGCGCGTGAGATGGGCTTCCGCGTGATGCTGCACGTGAACTACTTCGGGTGCCACATGGAGCATCCCGACTACGAGCGGCTTCGTGACTACCACCACCTCGACCCGCTGACGAAGGAACCCGTGCACTGGGAGTGGCGGGGTGAGGACCCGCCGATTAAATTCGCCTACATCAACCCCGCTGCCAAAGCCTGGCGCGAACTGTTCATCGAGCGGATGGCGGAGCTGTGTCGGCGGGTGCAACCCGACGCGCTGCATATAGACCAGTCGGCGCTGATAGTGAACGATGGGCGAGGATTGGTAGACGGTATGAACGCCATGCAGGGCAACCTGGCGCTACACCGCGAGCTGCTGGAGGCGTTGCCTGGGGTCGCCCTGTCGGGTGAGGGGTTGAGTGAGGTCACCTTCCGCTACGAGAGCTTTGCGCAACGGCACGTATGGGGGCTGGATTCGGTTTCCGCCTATTTCGTCCCGCACCACATCGCGGCGGCGCATCCCGTGAGTTCCTCGCTCTTCAGCCCGCACACGCGCCTGTATGGCTATCTGGGAATGATTAACCCCTTCGGGTGGCGCGTCTACTCCGCGTGGCGCACGGCTTACGACCGACAGGGCATATTGCCCACCTTCGCGTGGTTGGAGACGGAGCAGCTGGCTCAGCCCGATGGAGTAATGCGCGCCCTGCTGGAAGAGGCGCGTTGGTTCGCTCAGCGCCGTCCACAGCCGCATTTCGCTCCAGAGGAGTGGCGAAAGGGCACTCTGTTCCTGTACCGCACCGCCGAGGGACAGCTCGCCCGATACTACCAGAATGCTGCGGGCGTCTCCTTGCAATTGCGTGAGACGAAAGGATGGAAGACGGTTTCCCGAAGGGTAGAGGGCGTCAAACGGGCGCGCATCGGAGGTTCCATCCCCGGCTGGCTGGCGTATCGGGGGAGAGAGGTGTTCGGCTTGAACCCGACGATCGCCTACCCCTGGTCGCCTGAGCCGCCCGACCGCGACGCGCTGCATCTCCGATACTTGCCGGAGCACTTCAGGCTCTCTGCGGTGTGTTTGCAGAAAGGACAGTGGGTATGTTTCTCCTTTGAGCCTGAGGAGGCAGTAGAGGGCGTTGCGGAACTGTTCTGTCCGCTACCGCCCCTGCAGGCGTATCTGGACGGTGAGCCAGTGCAGGCTGAGCGTTTGGCGCCGCGCCGTTACCATTACGCTTTACCTCCGCGGGTGTGCCGTCTGGTGTTGATATTCGCCCAGCGCGCACCGCTTCCCCTCCCCTCCTCGCTGGACGTGGAAGCCTGTCCCCTGCAACTGGAGACCGACCGCGTGGTCGAGCGGTTGGTGCAGTATGGGCACGGCATGTTGCCCACCGTCACTCCCGAGGAGAGAGCGCGGCTGGGGCTGTTCGCGCAACCGTTGCACGACGGCAGGGTGTTTCGCGCCGTACTGCTACACTTGCCCGCCCACGCTCTGCTGCTGCGCGGCAGGGGGCGCAGCCTGCTGAAAGGGACGCCTCTTCGTCTGAGCGTGGAGGTCAACGGCAGGGAGATGTGGAATCAAACTCTCACTTCAGCAGGGGAGCAGGCATCGTTCGAGATACCTCTGCGGGAGTGGGGAGGACAGGCCGTACTGTTGCGCTTTCTCGCGCAGGCTCCTGCCAACTATCGCCTCTTCCCAGCGCAGTGGGGGGAGGTAAAAATAGGGTGAACTTTCGCCCCTTTACGTGAGCAAAACACCCCGGGAGGAGGTGCGTCTTGAACCGCGAACAAGCATGGGCTTTGCTTTGTGAATACACACAGTCCGAAAACCTGCGCCGTCATGCGCTGGCGGTGGAGGCGTGTATGCGTTACTATGCTCGGCTCTGGGGCGAGGACGAAGAGCTGTGGGGTATCGCCGGTTTGTTGCACGACCTCGACTACGACCAGCATCCCTCCCTCGAAGAGCATCCCTTCGTGGGTATGGAGATATTGAAGCAGAGGGGCTATCCTGAAGAGGTAGTCCGCTCCGTCGGTGCACACGCCGACCACACAGGCATCCCGCGCCAGACTCGCCTGGAACACGCCCTCTACGCCTGCGACGAACTCGCTGGCTTCGTCACCGCGGTCGCTCTGGTACGACCCAACAAGAAGCTGGCAGAAGTGGACGTGGCGGCGGTGCGCAAAAAGATGAAGGACAAAGCCTTTGCACGTGCGGTTAGCCGTGAGGAACTGTTGAAGGGGGCGGAGGAGATTGGCGTGCCGTTTGATGAGCATGTGCAGAACGTGATAAATGCTATGTCCACTGTTTCAGACGACCTGGGGCTATGAAACTGTACATCGACGGCGCATCGCGAGGTAACCCAGGCAGGGCAGGTATCGGTGTGGTACTGTGCAACCACGCTGGCGAGCCAGTGAAAGAGGTTAGCGAATCTATCGGCGAAACCACCAACAACGTCGCTGAGTACCATGCGCTCATTCGGGGGCTGGAAGAGGCGCGTGCGCTCGGCGCGGATGCGGTCGAAGTGTACACCGATAGCGAACTCCTGGCGCGTCAGATAAACGGGCTGTATGGGGTGCATTCTCTCCATCTGCGACCGCTCTACCATCGCGCCAGAGCCTTGCTGGGGTTGTTCAAAAGCGCGACTGTGCGACACATCCCCCGCTCGCAAAACCAGCGCGCCGACCAGCTGGCGAAGGCAGCTGCTGGAGACAGGTTGCGCTAATCCGTGCAGGCAGGTCGTTTCCTCCCCGCCCCACTGCATCTGTCGTTCTGAGCGAAGCGAGGAATGACAAACGGTCTGAATGGCGAGGCTCCTGCCGAGCCGTCGGTTTCAATGGTCGCGGCAGAGCGCGACCCTCCAGTGTTGTCATGCTGAGCCGAAGGCGAAGCATCTCCCTGTATCGAGCCAACGAGACTCTTCGCTTGCGCTCAGAATAACAAGCGGTCTGGAGGGCGA
>JANWYZ010000247.1 GCA_025054895.1 bacterium
GCAAATCCAGATTACAGCAATGAAGCAAGACACTCGTTGTCCAAAGTGCATGGCGGAGGTTAGTGACCCGAAGCAGCCGTGCTCGCAGTGCGGTTTTATCATGGAGCATCCTCAGCGGAAGCGGTACCAGAGGCAGGTCGTCGTCTCAGGCATAATGACGCTTTCGGGCTACGTGGTGGGCATGTTCGGGTTGCTGCTGCGCTGGGAGGTGGTGGGAATAGCGGGGCTGGTGATGGGGTTCGTAGGCGGCGTGTGGTTCATGATATCGCTGTACCTCCTGCTGCGCACGGGGATATGAGAACTCGCAGTGGTTGACGCCTCGTTACGTGGCAGGTTATAATCAGGCGGTAAGAAGGGGGAGGCAGGCATTCGAATCGTTGTTGCCGACGGGGACTGGCACGAGAGCCTGCGCTGTACGTGGCAGCAGCTGCAGGCGGACAACCCACAGGCATCGCCTTTCCAGACATGGGAGTGGGCAAGCCTGTGGTGGAAACATTTCGGCAAGCGCAAAGTGCTTCGAGTGCTGTGTGTGCAAGAGGGCAACGAAACGGTAGGAATTGCCCCATTGTACGCCAGCTGGACGAGCATGGGCAGGGTGCTGCGCTGGATAGGAACCGGTATTTCCGACAGGCTGGGCATCGTCGCCTCGCCCGAGTATGAGCGAGCGGTCGCCGAAGCGGTAGCAGAATGGCTGGAGGATCAAGGCTGCGTCGACCTGCACCAGATGGCGGATGGCTCGTGGATGGCTCGCACTGCGGAGGCGCGAAGCTGGCACGTGGTGGAGCAAGAGAAGTGCCCCTACGTGGTATTGCCCGAAACGTGGGAAGCCTACTGGGGGTCTTTAAGTAAAAAGACGCGCTTCAACATCGGTTACGCCCAGAGGCAGATGCAAAGGGATTTGGATGGAGTGCACCTTGACACGGCGGACGCGGAAAACCTGCCGGACGCGCTGGATGCGCTATTCGATCTACACACGCGCCGGTGGCGGCAGCGGATGTTGCCTGGTGGGTTCTTTCACCCGCGAGTGAGGCAGTTTCATCGCGAGTGGGCTCGGTGTGCGCTCCAGAACGGTTGGCTGCGTCTCCACACGCTGCGAGCAGGTGGGGCGATTCGGGCGGTGCTGTATGTGTTCCATTTCGGTCGCCGTGCGTATTACTATCTGGGAGGTTTTGATCCCGGGCTGGCTCGCTACAGCATGGGCACGGTGTTGACCGCGTACGCTATCCGGCGGGCGATAGAGGAAGGCTGCGTGGTGTTCGACTTGCTGCGAGGCGACGAACCGTACAAGTATCGGTGGAAACCCCAGGTACAGCGCCATTGGCGAGCGTGCTACGCGCGAGGGATGTTGCTATGGGCGTGGCGCGAGCGGGTAGATTGGGAGGCTCGTTTGTGGCGGTGGTTGCAAGCGCGTCTGCATGGGAAGGGGGCATCATAGATGCGATTCGTCACGTTTGTGCTGGCAGTGGCGGCGTGCGCGGGCGTAGTGTATAATTATCTGCAGCTGCGCGACATCCGTCAGCAGGTGGAGCAGGTCCAGCTGAGGCTCGCCAGCCAGCAAAAGGGAGCGGAGCCGCTGGGCATTGCTGAGGCGAAACGGCATCTGCAGCGCGCTCTGCAGCTGATGAGCGCAGGCAAGCTGGATGAGGCGAAGGCAGAACTGGAGCAGGGTAGTAAATCTCTTGCAGAAGTTGCCAGACGGAACGGCGATACCCAGTATACCCTGCAACAACTACAACAGCTGATGGAGAATGCCCGCAAAGAGCTGGCGCGTTTCTGGTCAGGCAAACAGGAGAAAACGCCATGACACGTACTACATGGTTCGGTCGGGTTGGGGTTCTTCTTCTCGCCGTGCCAGTGATACTTTCACTGATGAGCTGTCGCGGCACGAACTTGCTAAGCAAGCAAGACGAGATTCAGATTGGTAAAGAGGGCTCGGCGGCTATCGAGAAGGAGTACAAGCTGGACACCAATCCTGAGCGTGTAGCACTGGTGCAAGAAATCGGACAGCGCATCTTAGAGGGTATGCGGAAGACGGAGGGCAAGCGCGCGCCAGATTTTCCGTTTACTTTCAAGGTGCTGGATGCAAAGGAGATTAACGCCGTTTCTCTGCCGGGAGGTCCGATATACGTCTTTCGCGGGCTGATGGAGCAGGTAGGCGACGATAAGGACATGTTGGCAGCCGTGATAGCGCACGAGGTAGGACATATCGTGGCGCGCCATGCGGCCAAACAGATTTCCAGCAGTATCCTGGCGGACCTTGCTATCTCGCTGGGCACGAAAGGCAGCGCTCAGAAAGTAGCAAGCATTGCCACCTCGCTGGTGATGCTACAGTATAGCCGCGATGACGAGTATGACGCCGACCGGCGCGGTGTCCTGTACACCTACGCCGCTGGTTATGACCCCGAAGGGCTGGTGCGTTTCTTTGAGAAACTGCAAAAGCTAGAGAAAAGCCCCATGAAGGGACTGCTGGCGAACCTGCGCACCCACCCGCTAACCGAGAACCGTATCCTGCGGGCAAAGAAGCTGATTGCGCAGTTGCCCGACCGACAACCACCAGCTGCGGCGCCGGGGCAATGAGAGTCACCGCGATTATCCCCGCGTATAACGAGGAAACGCGCCTGCCCAGGGTGCTGGAGGCAGTGCGCGCGGCTTCACTGGTGGACGAAATCGTGGTAGTCAGCGACGGCTCAGCAGACCGTACCTACGAAGTTGCTCGCAACTTCGACGGCGTGCACGCACTGCAACTCCCACAGAATCTCGGCAAGGGCGGAGCAATGCATGTGGGGGCGTGCTTCACCGATTCGCCAGTGATTGTGTTTTTGGACGCTGACCTGATCGGGCTCACCCCCGAACATGTAGACAGGCTTGTGGAACCAGTGCGCTGTGGCGATGCTGACATGACGCTGGGTGTGTTCCGTGGAGGCAGACGCGCTACCGACCTCGCCCAGAAACTGTTCCCCTTCGTCAGCGGTCAACGCGCCATCCGGCGCGAGCTATTTCTGGAAGTGCCTAACGTGCAGTTCGCTCGCTTCGGGGTGGAGACGCAAATCACGCGCTGGGCTATGCGCCAGCGGTGGCGGGTGCGATATGTGCTTCTATTTGGAGTGACCCATCCGATGAAAGAGGAGAAGCTGGGGCGGCTGCGCGGCACGGTAGCTCGGCTACGCATGTACGCCGACATCGCCCGGATTCTGCTGGATGGACGCGCCCCTACCCGCGCGACAAGACGGCTGTTCCGGATAAGGAACAAGTAGCGCCGGCGAGATCGTTGTGTCTGTCAGGAACCTTTAAGCGGCTTGTTCAGACCGTGTTGCCCTCCGCGCTGAGGTAGCGAGATGCGCCAGCAGGATTGGGGCGATGAAGGTCGTGAGAAATATCACCGCAAGAAGGGCAGCGTAGTGTGCGTCGCTTAGCACACCGTGCTGCTTACCTACTGTGGCGAAAATTAAGCCTACCTCTCCGCGTGGAACCATGCCTGCACCAATCAGCGCACGGTGAATGCCTTTACCCCAGGCACCCCAGCCAGCAAGGAACTTACCCAGGAAAGCGACCAGTGTGCCCGCTAACGCCAGCGCCAGCGTGGAGCGATTTGCCGGATCCAGTGGATTGAATAGACGCACATTGACTGCAACCCCCACGCTGACGAAGAAGATGGGCGTAAAGAAATCTGTGATCGGCTTCAGTTCGTGTTCGATCTGCTTCGTGCGTCCGATGGAGGAAAGCACCAGCCCTGCCGCAAAGGAACCAACAATCGCCGCCGACCCCACCTTCTTCGCCGCCAGCGCAAAGGCAAATGCCATCACCAGCGCGGCAGTTACCAGCGCCCCTCGCACTGTCATTCTATCCACAACGCGCAGGATAGACGGCGCCAGTACTCGCCCTACCACCAGCGCCACCGCCACAAACGCCAGTGCCGCTACCGTAGTCTGCACCACAAATACAGGCGTTACACTGCCCTTAATCGCTATCGCTGAGACCACTGCCAGAATAACCAGACCTAACACATCGTCCAGCACCGCCGCTCCCAGCACAATACGCCCCTCCGTACTGTTGAGCACGCCAAGGTCTGCCAGCACGCGCGCGGTAATGCCAATGCTGGTAGCACAGAACGCCGCCCCGAACAGAATAGCGGTTTTGCCTGTGATGCCAAACGCGAGGCAGGTAAAGTAGCCTCCTGCAAACGGCAGTGCAATGCCAACGAGTGCGACTATTAACGACTTTACGCCAACACGCAGCAACGCGCCCAGATCGGTCTCGAGCCCAATCTCAAACAATAATAACATCACCCCCACTTCCGCCAGCAAGTGCAGTATCTCGTTATCCGGCACCCATCCCAGTACACTCGCCCCCAGTAGCACTCCCGCAATCAACTCGCCCAGCACCGGCGGTTGTTTCACACGCTCTGCCAACTGAGCCGTCACGCGGGCGAACAGCAAGATGAGAATGAGCATCAGCAAGAAACTGTCCAGCGTCATTACTGTCCTCCTGTTCGAGTTTGCCTGCTAATTATACCTCTAAGAGGCTTACTGGC
>JANWYZ010000248.1 GCA_025054895.1 bacterium
CGCGACCATGCAAACCCAACGGCTCGGCAGTAGCCTCGCCATCCACTCCTTGTGTCACCCTGAGCGTTAGCGAAGGGTCTCAGATGCTTCGCCTTCGGCTCAGCATGACAGCATTGGAGGGTCGCGCTCCGTCGCGACCACCCAGTTTGCTTGTCGTTCTGAAGAACGAGATACTTCGCAGACGCTCAGCATGACCAAAGAGGTTGAACGGGTACTACTTTCGTTTGTTGCTCAAAGCTTACCTATCTTCCCGTCCCCTTGCCCATGCTCAGGAAATTGCGCAGCAGCTCTTTGCCCGGCTGCGTCAGAATGGACTCCGGATGAAATTGTACTCCCTCAATAGCAAACTCGCGGTGGCGCACGCCCATAATCTCTCCATCATACGTTTCCGCCGAGATTTCCAGACAATCTGGCAGGCTCTCGCGGGCAATTACCAGCGAATGATACCGTGTGGCTTCGAAGGGATTGGGCAACGAGCGAAATACACCGCGTCCGTCGTGGTAGATGGCGGAAGTTTTGCCGTGCATCAGTTCCCTGGCCCGCACAATCTCTCCACCAAACGCCGCGCCGATACATTGATGCCCCAGGCACACCCCGAGTATGGGCACTTTGCCCGCAAAACGCTGGATGAGAGGTACGGAAACACCAGCCTCTTTGGGTGTGCAGGGCCCCGGTGAGATGACGATGCGTTCTGGCTGCATCTCCTCGATCTCTTCGAGTGTGACGGCGTCGTTGCGGTACACTCGCAGGTCCGCCCCCAGCTCCCCGAAATACTGCACCAGATTATACGTGAAGCTATCGTAGTTGTCGATAATCAATAACATCGTTCACCTCAGTCCAGACCAGCTTCCGCCATTTCGACTGCGCGCATCAGCGCGCGCGCTTTGTTCAGACACTCCTGATGTTCGCGTTCCGGCACCGAGTCCGCCACAATGCCTGCTCCCGCCTGAATATACGCGACGCCGTTTTTCATGACGATAGTGCGGATAGCAATGCAGGTATCCATATCGCCGCTGAAGCTGAAGTACCCTACCGCCCCTGCGTAGATGCCCCGCCGCGTCGGCTCCAACTCCTCAATAATCTCCATCGCGCGCACCTTAGGCGCACCCGATACCGTGCCCGCCGGGAAGCAGGCGCGCAGGGCGTCGAAGGCGTCCCTGTCGGGCGCGAGTCTGCCCTTCACGTCGGAGACGATATGGATGACGTGCGAGTACTGCTCGATAGTCATCAGCTCCTCCACACGCACAGTTCCGTATGCGCACACACGCCCCAAATCGTTGCGCCCCAGGTCCACCAGCATCACGTGCTCGGCGCGTTCTTTCTCGTCCGCCAGCAGTTCCTGCGCAAGGCGTTTATCTTCCTCAGGCGTTTTACCGCGCGGGCGCGTGCCAGCAATCGGTCGCGTGGTAGCGATGCGCTTCTCCACCGTGACCAGGATCTCCGGCGAAGCTCCCGCCAGCACCACGTCGTCCAGCTCGAGATAGAACATGTACGGCGAAGGGTTGAGCGAGCGCAGGGCGCGGTACACATCGAAGGGGTGCGCCTGAACGGAAGCCTGCCACCGTTGCGAGATAACCATCTGCGTGCCGTCGCCTGCGGCGATATACTCTTTTGTGCGCGCTACCGACTGCTGATACTGTTCTGGGCTCTGGTTAGGCGTGAACACCACAGGTGTCTGCCTTGGCGGGGTCTTGGGCGAGGAAGGCAAGGGCGCACGCAGCCGCTCGATCATCTCGTCCACACGAGCACATGCCCCGTCGTATGCCTCGTCTATGTCACCCTGTACATGCGCGTTGCTCAGCGCGATGATTCGATGCCGAACGTGGTCAAAGATGAGTAGCGAGTCCGCCAGCAGGAAACAGCTATCGTCCACTTGCAGGTCGTCTACCGTGTCCTCCGGCAGCTTCTCGAAGAAGCGTACCATATCGTAAGCGATATACCCCACCAATCCCCCTACGAAACGAGGTAGCTCCGCCGGCAGTGCGATACGGTAGGGAGTTAACAGACTCTTGAGACGGTGCAGCGGGTCCTGTCCCTGCGGTAGCACTTCCGTAGTTATCTGCCCATCGCGAATGAGGCGTACGTCGTTCCCCTTGCTGCGGAATACCAGAGCGGGCTCCGTGCCCAGAAACGAGTAGCGTGCGATTCGCTCGCCTCCTGCAACGCTCTCCAGCAAAAACGAGTATCTCCCCCGCGAGATTTTGCGAAAAGCCGATACGGGCGTCTCCATATCCGCCAGTATCTCGCGGTAGACAGGTATCAGGTTGCTCTGCCGAGCCAGATGATGGAACTCCTCTCGCGAGGGAGAGAACATCCGCGTTACTCCTCCGACACCTTCGATGGATGGTAGCGTTATTATAGCAGATTGGGGCAAAAAACGTCTACTGTTTGTAGAAAACATCGCTTTTTCGGCTTCACCCGGTCATCCTCAACAGGTGCGCTGCGAACAGCGCAAGACCGTTGTTCAGCGCATGCATCCAGATACACGGCAGCAAGCTTCGGCGCTCCACAAAAAGCGCACCCAGCATCAAGCCTATCACGAACACTGCTATCCAGCCGAGATACATCTGTGGATGCAGCACTGAAAAGACCAGAGCGGAAGCAATAATGCCTATCCATCGGTTACCCGTAAGCGCCCATACAGCGTTCAACAGCACTCCCCGGAAAAAGACCTCCTCAAACAGAGGCGCGAACACCGCAGCTACCAGAAACAGCAGTACCACAACCCAGCGAGGGTTGTCTGACGACGCCACCCCGGCGATAGGATGGGCTGGGCTGGGTATCGTCGGCAACAACACTTGCACGAGTACCACAGTAATCAGCAGAACGGGAATCATCGCCACATAAGCCGCTGTTCCCCAGGCGATCTGCTCCGAGAGGCGTTTCCCTGTTAATCCCAGGTCGCGCCACTCAATACCGTTTTGCTTCATCTGCCGGTACAACCACCACAACGCGACGCCACCCGTCGCCACCTGTACCAGCAACACCAGCACGACCAGCAGCGGCGTGGAAGCGGGCAATGCTGCGGCAAAAGCCCCAGCAACCCATCCACCAAGGTAGGTCGCCGCGAAGTACGCTACCAGCGCCCACAGCACTGCATCGGCAAAGCGAGGCGACAGGAGGGGCAGAGCAGGTTGGTTGGAGCGTGTACTACTCTTCCACACCGCATAAGCCAGCCATGTCCCCACTCCAGCCAGCATCAACAGCGCCACGATCGCGAACACGACAACGAGTGTATACTGCAAGCGGTTTGCCTCTTCACGCGCTTGCACGTCCCACCGGCGTGCGGATTCCGTGTCGCCTGCCAAGAACTCGAGATGTTTCAGTGCGAGCAGGCGCATCCAGCCCAGGTTTGCCCGCTCAATAGTACGGCGGAAGCGCTCTTTCTCCTCAGCAGATGGGCGACGACGTTCACCGTATACCGTGAGGCACCAGCGCAGGATAGCCTGCTTTTCTTGTGGAGAGAACTGTGTCGGAGCGTGGGGCATCCGCTGCAATAGTTGATCGATGCGCTGCTGAGCATCCTTCTGCCCCATGATACCTGCCTGATCGTCCAGAAGCACAACCGCCCGTACCAGCGCGCCAAGCGGTGCGTCCTTCGTTGTTAACAGTTTTAGCGCATCGTCCCAGTCTGTTCGGCGTGCCGCTCCCACTGGAAGGAAGTTACCATAGAGCATTCGGGCGGTATACTCCGCTTGCATGACGCGGGTAGACCAGACATCAAAGCGGTCAGTAAGGCGTGGGCGCACCATCAACAGGTTCGACAGCACGATGACCACAAACAGCAGCAGAGCCACCCACAGAGCGTAGCCGCTTGCTCGCGGCGGCTCCCCTGCCTCAGACAGGTTGTTCCACATGCGAACTCTCCGGCTCGGGTCGCTCCGTATCGTTTTGCACAGGTTCGTCAGCCGCCGTCGCTTCTGAAGGGGGGGCGGCAAGATACCGCTCCACAAACTCCAGCATACCATGGAGGGTGGAGCGCAGCTCAATAGCGAAGCGCTGGCGCGCTGCCCGCAGGTCTTCAATCGCCTTGCGATGCTGTTCGAACTGCTGGCGCACCTGCAGCTCCGCCTGAGCACGGATTACCTCGGCCTCTCGGTGCGCAGTAGCGCGCAGCTCGTCTGCAGTACGCTGAGCCAGCACCAGCGCCTCTTTCAGTGACCCTTCTATGGCGCGGTAATGCTCCAGCTCCTGCTGCATCTGAGCAACCTGCTCCTTCAGACGCGCGTTCTCTACCACCACCGCCTCGTAGTCAGCCCCTACCTCCGCCAGAAACTCGTCCACTTCGCCAGGGCGGTAACCGCGCAGCGCGCGTCGAAATCGCTTGTTGGTGATATCTATCGGCGTGAGCCTTACCGGTGTACTCATCACTACAACCGCCACAGCACCTGACGCACGATCTGGATGACAATCAGCGCAACGAACGGACTGAAATCCAGCCCATATCGCCAGGGGGGCATTATCTTGCGAATCGGGTCGAGTACTGGCGACGTAATGCGGTTGAGCGTGCGTGGTATCGGGT
>JANWYZ010000249.1 GCA_025054895.1 bacterium
TAGCGGTGCTGACAGTAGTGTTTTATACGGGGTCGCTTAGCCTCACCGGCATCATTGAGTATCAGGTGGAGCATGGCTGGAACATCTGGCATCCGCCGATTATGATTGCTGCCCTCATCTATTTCATCTGCGCGTTAGCGGAAATTAACCGCACCCCCTTCGATCTACCGGAGGCAGAATCGGAGCTGGTCAGCGGGTTCAACACTGAGTACTCGGGCATGCGCTTTGCCTTCTTCTTCGCATCGGAGTTCGCCAATAACTTCTTCATCACCGCCTTCGCCGCCGCGCTCTTCTTCGGGGGATGGGACGGTCCTGTCCTTCCGCCGATTGTGTGGACGTTCCTCAAGGTGTTCGTAATGATTTTCGTGTTTATGTGGGTGCGGTGGACGCCTCCACGCCTGCGAATAGACCAGATTCTGCGCTTCGCATGGCAGTTTCTGGTGCCGGTCAGTCTGGTGAACTTGCTGTTTGCCATTGCTCTGGGGGTGAGATAAAGATGAGCCGTCCACAGCCAGTGAGCGACACGGAATACAACCCGCTGGTGTACTTCATCGATGGGCTGGTCACGTTGTTCAACGGGATGGTAGTTACCTGGCGTAACCTGTGGCGTCCCAAGATTACCGTGCGCTATCCTTACGAGCGACGCCCCGTGCCGCCGCGCTACCGCGGGCTCTTCTACTTGAAGTGGAACGAAGAGAAGCAACGGCTGAACTGCGTGGGCTGCACCCTCTGCGCGCAGGCTTGCCCTACCGATGTCATCTCGATGGTGAAGCTGGGCAAAGGCACGCACGCTGGGGTCAGCGAGTTCACGATGGACCTGGGGCGGTGTCTGTTCTGTAACCTGTGTGTGGAGGCGTGTCCGTTCGATGCTATCTACATGGGACCCGTTTACGAGCTTGCCAGCGAGCGGCGCGATGCCTCCGTCTTTCGCATTGCGGACCTGGCGCAGGGCGGCGAAGAGGCGGTGCGCAAGAATATCGAGACGATAGAGCGACTGATGGCGGAAGAGGAAAAAGCGAAACCGGCTCATGCCGCACATGCGGCGGGAGGGCAATCAGCATGATCACACTGGAACTGACCCTGCTGGTGTTTCTGACCGCGATGACGGTACTCTCTGCGCTGATGGTGGTAGCGGTGCGCAACCTCATCCATGCGGGCTTCTGGCTGTTGCCCTTCTTTCTGGGTATCGGCGGTTTTTACCTGATCCTCTCGCTGGAGTTTTTGTTCGCCTTGCAGCTGTTACTGTACGCTGGGGCGGTGATGGTGGTGGTGCTGTTTGCGCTGATGCTTACACGCGACGTAATGAACCCGCGCGTCCGCCAGACGAACCGGCTTTACGTGGCAGCCATAGCCGCCAGTGCAAGCATGATGGCTTTCCTCATCATAGTTGTCTACCACAACATGGGGGGGCTGTCGGTGCTTCCGGGTGAAGTGGACGCCGACGCCATCACTCGCCAGCTGGGGGCGATGCTGTTGAAAGAGTATGTGCTGCCGTTTGAGCTGACCTCTGCCCTTCTGCTCAGCGCGATGTTAGGAGCCATCTTCCTGGCGCGCAACCCTAAGGTGGAGTTGATAGAGGAGGAGACTGCGGATGAATCTGGAGAACCTGCCGCTACACTTCTTCGTACTCCTTAGCGCGGTGCTATTTGCTATCGGGCTGTACGGTTTGATTTCTCGGCGCAATGCGATAGCCGTGTTGATGTCCATCGAGATTGTGATGAACGCGGCGAACCTGAACTTCGTCGCCTTCTGGCGCTACCTGCATCCGCAGTCGCTAGAAGGCGTGGTATTTGTGCTGGTAACCATTACGGTCGCGGCGGCGGAAGTGGCGGTAGGTATGGCGGTGGTGCTTTCCATCTATCGGATGATGCACACAGTGAACGTAGACGAAGTGGCTCAGATGCGAGGGTAACCTGCCCGGATGCTTTCCCCACCTGAACTGGCGCGAGAAGTGGTTCGCAGGCTGGACGCCCTGCACGGTCGCCCCGTCTGGCGGCAACGGATGCCCCCTCTGGAAGAGCTGGTAGCCTGTATCCTGTCCCAGCACACTTCGGACAGCAACTCGTGGCGCGCCTACCAGCGGCTGCGCGAACGTTTCCCTTCATGGCAAGCAGTGATGGACGCCCCGACCGAAGAAGTAGAAGAGGCTATCCGCCCTGGCGGGCTTGCCAGCAGTAAGGCGCCGCGCATTCAGGCGGTGCTGCGTGCTATCGCCGAACACAACGGGGGCGCGTTGAGCCTGGATTTCCTGCAGGAGATGGACACCGACTCCGCCCGTCGCTACCTGCTGGGCCTGCCTGGGGTTGGTCCTAAAACCGCCGCAATCGTGCTGTGCTTCTCACTGGGCAGACCGGTAATACCGGTGGATACGCATGTGTTCCGCGTATCGTGGCGATTGGGCTTTTTTGACCGCAAGGTAGGCGAGGCAAAAGCGCACGACCTGCTGCAGCAGATTGTGCCCAAAGAAGACATCTATCCCTTCCACGTACATCTCATCCGGCACGGCAGGCAGGTATGCAAGGCGCAGCGTCCTCGCTGCAACCAGTGTCCGCTGGCAGACCTCTGCGCGTACAGGCAAAGAACCATCGACGCCCCAGCGCTTGCAGTTCCAGAGCAGTTCGCAAAGTGATGTCTGTGTGCTCTATAATGTTCTGTGCGGATTTCCCACCCGTAGACGGTGTGATTACCAGTCCACCCTACGTGGGTTTGGTCGACTATCACGAACAACTCTATTTTCGTCTGGCGAGTGCTGTGTTAAGTTATGAGTTTACGATTGCGCAACATCCTTCCCCCGATTGAAATCGGGGGCTATGGTGGAACAAAATCCGCCTTCGCGGATTGCAAAAACCTGCGCAGGCAGGTTTGTTTCTCATTCATAGCCCACCATTTCAATGGTGGGCTACCAGAGAAGCAAGCACAAATTCGTAACTTAACGAAGCAATAGTACCCTAGCACAATGAGTGTTCTCGGTGATACAAGCCGTTCTCGGATACAGTGGTGCACAGACTGTCAGCACTTTGCGCAGCGGCGACTTTAGGATAAGGCGGCAGCTAATCTGCGTGTGGGTGAACCGTCGGATGGGGGAAGGGCAGAAACGTCGCCATAGCCCACACAAAGATCCAACACGCCAACAATTTTATGTCAAAATTGACCATTTTGTTGCCGTATATCGGTAAAGTACAGCGGGTTGCTCCTGTACAAGCACGCCGGTCTTCCTCAGGTAGAGTATAATAAACGATAGAGGTGGCAGTAAACATGTCGGTAAACGGTGGGTTAGACAGGTTCATCAATCAGATTGCAGAAGGCGACTGTCGCGAACTGTTGCCGCAGCTGCCGCACGAATGTATCGACCTCGTTGTGACCTCGCCTCCATACGCCGACCAGCGTAAGCACATCTACGGCGGTGTGCATCCTGACGAATATGTAGAATGGTTCTTGCCCATCTCCGCCGAGCTGAAGCGTGTGTTAAAACCCTCCGGCTCCTTTGTACTGAATATCAAAGAGCGTGTGGTCAATGGAGAGCGACATACCTACGTTATCGAACTCATCCTCAAGATGCGCGAGCAGGGCTGGTTATGGACAGAGGAGTACATCCGGCACAAAAAGAACACCTACCCGGGTAAATGGCCCAACCGTTTTCGCGATGCATGGGAGCGCTGCCTGCATTTTACCAAGCAAAAACAGTTCAAGATGTTTCAGGAAGCAGTAATGGTTCCGATGGGTGAATGGCGCCATGCCCGCCTGCGCAAACTGAGCGATAACGACCTCCGCCGCGACGTATCGCGCGTTGGCAGCGGATTCGGTAAGCGCGTAGCGAACTGGATTGGTAGAGAGCTGGCTTACCCCACCAATGTGCTGCACATGGCAACTGAATGTTACAATCGTAACCATGCCGCCACTTTTCCTGTAGACCTGCCCGCATGGTTCATCAAGCTGTTTACCGAACCGGGCGACGTGGTGTTAGACCCGTTCATAGGTTCTGGCACAACAGCGGTCGCTTGCGTTCGCCTTGGAAGAAAGTACATCGGCTTTGAATGGAACCCAGAGTACGTGCGTGTAGCCCGTGAAAGAGTAGCACAGGAAACAAGCCAGCCCAATTTATACACTTTCGCCGAAGAGAGGGCAGAATATGAAGCCTGACGAATTAGAGATGCTGATAAAGCAAGGTTTAGAACGTTAGTGGGCACTCAGCCCAGTAGCCTCTACTCCCCTGTCACCTACACAAACAGGACGCCCACAAGCAACCGCTCCCGTTTGCACTAACCACACAACAGGGAAAAGTTCCTTAGCCCACGAAATTGTAATTTGCAAGGGCGCAAGACTGCTGCGAACCACCAGGAGAGTATGGTCGCGACGGAGCGTGACCCTCGGCAGCTTAAGAAATGCAGCACTCTGTATTCTCAACGCATCCCGTCCAAAACGGCTCTACCATTTGGGAGTATCGCAAAGAGCATGTAAGGCATCGGAAACGCTGACTTCTAATCTCACGGAGGATTA
>JANWYZ010000024.1 GCA_025054895.1 bacterium
ACGAACGCCTATGGCACGTCGCAGAGCGAAGAACGCACGGTCACCGTCACGAAAGGCATCACCTTCGCCGAAGCGCAGATGCAGTTTGAGGCTCGCAGAGACTACGACCAGCGGTTCCGGGTAGAGGTGCGCAATAACGACAGCCGCCCGCACCAGGTGCAGGTGAGCCTGCTCAACGCCTACGACGACGCTCCTGCTGGTTTCATCGGAGCAGGAAGCTTCGACGAACCCATCATCATCCCGCCGAACGGTCAGGTGAGTCTGACATTCGCCTGCCACTTCCAGAACGCGCGAAGCACCAGCTACAGCTGGCGGTTCGTGGCGCGCACCGTCGGCGAGCCGGAGCAGATGACCGACGAGGCGGAAGCCAGCGTGCGGGTGCGTGCATCACAGGCGCAGCTGGCGGTAGACCTGATCTCGGAAGACCCGGTTACGCGGGTGCAGACCTATCGCATCCGCAACGTAGGCTCCGAGCCGGCGGTGGATGTGAACGTCGCCCCCGATAGCGTGATCAACGGACAGGTCGGCATCGAGCCGCAGGTGAGTCACGCCTACCTGCCGCCCGGACAGGAGATTATCGTGAAGGTGTACCCGCTCTTCTCGGCGCAAGGTGTCGGCGGGATGCAGTTCGAGAACATCGAGAAGGCCATGATGGAGTTCGAGAACATCCCGCCAGAAGGCGGCAATCTGGTTCCGTTTGACATGTACATCTCGTTCAACGGTGTGGAGATTGGCGCCCTCCAGAATCAGATACCCAGCGGGGTGCAGGTGTTCGGCATCCCGCCCGGCGTATTTGCGCTGGGCTCGACACGTTCCGCGCGGGTGCCACCGGGTACCGCGCGTCGTCTGGACCCCGATGAGGTAGCCCGTATCCGAGCCGCTTCGCGCGCACGGGGCAATCTGCGCATCTGGGAGGGGGGACAACCGCCGCTGCACATTGTGGTGAACACCGACTGTCCGCGCGAACAGGACAGGGACCTGTACGAGGTGAACCTAGGGCGCAAGGTGCTGGTGCGGCGTCTGGTTTCCACGCACTGCGCCAACCAGCCGGACATCTGGATTACCGTTGAATCCCCACCGGGCGGCGAAATCCGCATCCGCAAGAGCAATTTCAACGATGGACACTTCTGGAACCTGTCGAACATCAAGCTGAAGCTCTGCATGCGCGATGTGATTGTGACGGTGTGCGCCCGCAGTGCGCAGGAGGCTCTGGCGATTGCGGAGGCGCGCCTGCAGGCTCTCTACCAGCAGGTACCGCGGAACCTGAGCATCGGCAGCGTGGAACTGCTCAAAGCCACGGCGATAGGCTTCGAGCCTGTGCAAGAACCGTTCAACATCCCCTGGCGAGGCAACGTGCGGGTGCAAATCAGCGGAAGCGGGAATCTGGCTGAGGCGCTGGTGAAGGTGGAGTTCGATAACGGCGACCCGCCGGTAGTGCTCAGACCGCTTGGCAGCACTGGCGTCTTTCTCGGCGGCGTCACTCTGCGCAACACACCGCGCGTCGCCACGACCACGCCCGAAGGCGAGACCGTGGGGGTGATTAAAGCGACGGTGACCGCTACCGGATGCGAAGGTCCAGTCTCTACGTCGCGCGACCTGCGCGTCAAAACCGCGCCGCTGCTCATCCGCTTCACCGACCCGCCCATGACCGAGACGGGGCAGTTCATGGACACCATCCGCGTGCCCTTCAAGAGAACGGCGACGGTCATGGTGAAGGGCGTGGTGCTGGATGCGGAAACACTGCAGCCAGTAACCAACGCCATCGTGCGCCTGCGCGGCACCCTGCGCAAGTTGATGCCCACCCTGCTCTCCCCGACGGTGCAGTACAACGAGGACTGGCGTCGGGTGGGGCAACACGGGCAGTTCGTGTTTATCCTGCTTGTCGAGGAGCCGGGAGAACTGGACGCCACCGTCGAAGCGCGCTACGAGTCCGTGCTGACCGCTCTCGGCACTAACCCCGACCCCTTACTGCAGACGGCGAGCAAGAGCTTCCACGCGCTGGCGGTGACCACCCTCCGTTACCATGTGGAGGCGCAGGGATACCGGCAGATAGAGCCTGAAGGCGATGTGGAAGTGGAACTGCGTCAGGGGTTGAAGGAGCTGCGCGGCACGGTGATGGCGTGGCAACTGCAGGATAACCAGACACTGCAGCTCAAACCCTTGCGCAACGCAAATGTGGTCATCCAGAATGGAGGCACCATCCGCACCGACGGGGATGGTAACTACTCGTTGACTGTGGACAGCAGGGGCACTGAGACGGAGACACACGATTTCAAGTTGCTCCCCGAAGACCTGCGGGTGCATGTGTACGCCGTTCCGGAGAGCATGATTGGACGTTCCGACTTCAGCGGCTTAGTGGGCGCGGCGCTGGGTAAAGACCTGCAGCTGAGAACGCGCCAGCAGACCGGTATGCCAGCGGTGGAGACCGGAACCATTGTGCGCGGGCGTCGGTTCCGCATCGAGGTGAGCGCAGGCAACCTGGGCGAGCAGCTGCAGGAATTGCCTCTGGCACTGCGTTACAACCCGCCGCAGAACCTGGAAGACCCCTTCATCCGCGTGGAGGTGACCGCCACCGACGAGGAGATACCGCAGTTCAAGGAGACCGCGCGCTTCCTCGTGTATAAGAACGCCTTCCTGCGCTACAGCAAGATTGGCTTTGTGGATGTGAGCGCGCTCTTGCCAGTAGGCAGTGGACCGGTCGCGCAGATACCCGCCGCCGTACGGGGTGTGGTGAAAGAGCGACAGTTCAACCTGACCCCTGCTCCTATCGCCGACGTGAACGTGCGCGCAGTGATTCAGGAGAACGACTCCGACCCGCGCACCCATGCGGACGCATCGGGGATGTTCCAGCTGGACATCCTGTCGCCGCCGGAGCCGGTCACGGAGTTGAACGACCAGTTCATGCAGTTCGAGGAGCGTATTCGGCAGCTCTTCGCTGTGGCGTCGTCCATGGATACGAAGTTCCGTTTGGGCTTCACCGCAGAGCGCGGCTTCAGCGATTTCCCGCTCACCCAGTACGTGCGCGAATGGGCGCAACAAGAGGCAGAGGACCAGCAGAAACTGCGCAGCCTGCTGAGCGCGGCGGCGCGCTTGGAAGTGGCGATGCCCGCCCTGACAGAGTTTCATAATGCCAAAAAGCAGTATGGCGAGGAGCTGATTAAAGCAGCGGTGGACATTCTCCTCTTCTTCGCCAGCGAGCTGAAACTCTTCGAGAAGGCAACCGATTCCTTTACCGTGGCGCGCGGATGGAAGCTGAACACCAAGCTGGCTCAGGGCGCTCTGGACGACGTGATACGCAACGGCAGCTCGGGGCTGAAAACGGTGTTTGCGGAGAACCCCGGGTTAGCAGAAGAGATTGCGCAAACACTCAAAGCGGGTATGAACGAGAATAACCTCGAGACCGCAAAGCTCACGTTGAAAGCGGTGATCGACCCCTCGAATCCGCAGCGAGACGCCATCGCGAACGAATTCCTGGAAGGGCTGGTACGCGAACGCGGTCAGGTGCAGGCGGCGATAGAGGGACTGGTGTCCACCGCGCGGGGCGAGGTCACTGGGCTGATTCGCAAAATGGTTCAGCGATTTGGTCCGCCCCAAGTGGCGGGCGGTACGTTCCAGACAGGCAACGCGCTCGCAGACCGTGTGGTGGACAACGTATTTGGAGCTATCGATGGCGTGATACAATCCGCTCTGAAAACAAACTTCAATGCATCCATCACAACCATTTACGATACTGCGGTATCGGCGGTGGTCTGGCCCTTCCTGGAGGTATCCTGGCAGGCGGACAAAGCCATTGCCAGTAATCGTCTTCAGGCTCTGGACCGGACCATCAGGGACGGCAACCCGCTGTCAGGGGACGACGCGCTCATACGCAGCCGTATTGTCGACATCCGCAGCACCATTCAGAACGACCAGCAGTGGCGGCAGGCGGCGGGGCAACCCTTTGGACTACTCACGAGCTGGCTGAACGATACCCTGCGCAGCTCGCGCGACGTGATTCTGGGGAACGTGCCGTGGTGGAGCCATCTCCTGGGCATAGTCGGTTCCATTGCGGACGGATTGCTGCCCGTTGGTAAAGTGGTGCAGGCAGCTACCACCCCGGTCGTTTGGGCGCGGGCGGAGGCGTCCCACGTCGCCATCTGGCATTACAACCTGCTGGGACAACCCGAACCGGAGGCTCTCCAGTACTTCATCGGGCGCAACCTGTTAAACGAGGTGACCGACTGGCTCTCCGGCACAGGCGGACGAGGCGTCTACAGCGGGCGCACACGCCAGTCCGGGCAGTTCGAAGCCGCCGCACGTCGCCTCGCTGCAGTCATGAACAGCGACCGGGTCACCCCAGAACAGCTGCAGAGCGCGGTGAACGAGTTTATCGCCGCTACCGCTCAGGTCAACGAGCGCATCCGAGCCCGCGAACAGGTGTTGAATGAAAACTGGCTGGAAGGCTCTGCGAAGGATGCCAGCTTCGCCGCGCAGGCGGGAGCAGCGGTAGACATCGTGGATCGGGGCGCCGCTCGCCGGATGCAGCTGCTGGCGGCGGCAGCAGGGTTCATCGAATCATCCGACCCGACGCAAGCCAGTCAAGCAGTGCAGGTCTACAGCAACGCACTGGAAGAGGCTATCGCGCTCACCGCCGCCTCCGAAACGCGGGTAGAAGAGGCGATAGGGCGGATGCAGACGCTGGGCGTGCAAATCCCGGCGGTGCTTTACGTCACGGGTTCTGCGACGCCTCAGCCAGACGGCACGCAACAGGTGCGGGTGCTGGTGCGCAACGAGGGCGCAGCCGTCTCTTCGCCCATGAGCGTACAGGTGCAGGTGTCGGGAGCGTTCGACCTCGTGTCGGCTGGGGCACCGGTAGTACCTGCTCTCGCACCGTCACAGCAGTTCACCTTCACCGCTGTGGTAAGTCCTGCGCCTGCACGAGGCTCTACGGGCATGATGGTCGTCACCCTGCGACAGAACGACCTGACTGTTTCCACCGGCTGGATACCACTCAGCGGTGCAGACACCGTCGCTCCGCAGGTGCTGGCGGTGGCTCCTGCCGCTGGAGAGAGCGTACGCTCCACCCAACCGCTCATCCTGGCACGGGTAGTGGATAGCGGCGTCGTCAACCCTAACACCGTGCAGGTGCTGATCGACGGCAACCCCGTCGCCGCTGTGTATGAGCCGACTACCGCTACTGTACGCTACCAGCCAACCACCTCGCTGAGCGAGGGCGAACACCGCGTGCGGGTGTCCGCGAGCGACCTCGCAGGCAACGTCGGCGCGGCAGAGTGGACGTTTACGGTGAACCTCAACGCTTCGGCGGAGATTCGGGACGTGCAGGTCGGTCCCAGCCCGTTCAGCCCCAATGGCGACGGTATCGACGATGCGGCAAGCGTACAGTTCCGCCTGACAGGTGAGGTTCCTGCACAAGTGCAGGTGTTGAACGGAGCAGGACAGGTAGTGCGCACACTCCGTGCGCTGGCTCCGCTCGCCGCGTCGCTCCACCAGTTCGTGTGGGACGGCAAAGATAACGCCGATCAGTCAGCCCCAGCAGGAACCTATACGGTGCGTATCCATATCCCTGCGGGCGACACGCAGCCCCAGCAGGTAGTAGAACGACCCGTACAACTGGCGCAGGGCGCGCTCACGATAACGGGCGTCACGCTATCGCGCGAGCAGTTCAAGATAGGGCGCGAAGGGGTGACCATGCGATTCAACGTGTCGCAAACCGCCAACGTGAGCGTGAACGTGTTTGCGGGAACCGATACCAGCGACAACGGCGCGATAGTGCGGCGATTTACCCTGGAGCCGCGCAGCAGGCAGTACAACGTGACGTGGAACGGCACAGGAGAGAACCGCGTGTTTGTGGCAAAGGGCGTGTACACATTCCAGATCGTCGCCGAGTCGGGGCTGGAGCGAGTGACTCTGGACAGGGCGGCGCAGGTGAACGCGCTCGGTTTGCCAGACCTGACGCCGATGCAATTGCTCGCGGCGGAAGAGGATGGGCGTACTCGCCTGAGCGTGCTGGTGCGCAACGGAGGCGACGAGCTGGCGAATGGAGTGACGGTACGCCTGCTCTACGGTTCGCAGAACGTGGGCGAGGCGAGTCTCGATGTCCTGCCTGCGAAGCAACAGCAGATGGTATCGATACTCTGGGATGCGCATCGAGGTCTGCTCACCCGCGACATCACAGTGGTGGTAGACCCCGATAACACGGTTGAGGAGATGAACGAGTACGACAACACGATGCTACAAAACGTCGAGGTGGCTCCGCTCCGACTGGCTAGCACGTTCCCTGCTGGTCTATCCCTCATCTCCCTGCCGATGCTGCCTCTGGATGCTAATCCCGCTAGCGTGCTGGGCATTGACCCCGCGCAATTGCGCATTGCGTGGTGGGACCCCGTTGCAGGAGCCTACCGCACCGCCGACGACATCACCGCGCTCGAGCCGGGTAAAGCGTACTGGGTGCGGCTTTCCGCTCCAGTGGAGCGTCTGCTGGCTGGCGTGAGGGCGCCGGATACCATCCGCCTGAAACCCGGCTGGAACCTGTTCGGCGTCACACACGCTCGGGGCGCGGTGGTATGGGATGTGCAGCGAATCCGGGTGCTGCACGGCGACCTGCTCCTGACGCTGGCACAGGCGCAGCAGGCAGGCTGGATCGAAGATTACGCCTGGGGATGGCAGCAAGACGCCAACGACCCGAGTCGGGGATCCTACGTGCTCATTTATGACGCCAGCCTGATACCTGGTATCCGCAACACACTGGAGCCGTGGAGAGGTTACTGGATTAAAGCGAACGTGGAATGTGAAGTGATTCTGCCCTAAGGAGGAGCGAGACCATGCGAACACGCATCCTGACTGTGCTGCTCGGGTTGGGAGCGGCGCTGATTTTGAGCGCATGCGGGATGTTCCTGTCAGGAGCACAACCAATGACGCCTCCCAGCATCGCCTCCCTGCAGATAGAACCGTCTCGAATGCGCTTTACGGGAGGACAGGCAACCATCCGTGTTGAGGTGTGCGATGACAACGGGGTGCGTGCAGTAACGCTGGTAGTGGTTGCGCCGGACGGTTCTCGCTCCTCGCTGGCGATGGACAACGCGGGGCAGGATACCTATCGTGCTGCCATCACCCTGCCTCCCAATCTCTCCGGCGCTGCCAGGCAGTATCAGCTGTGGGTGGAAGCAGAAGATATTTTCGGCGTGCGTGCGCAGAGCACTGCGCAGTCGCTGGAGGTGGAAGCGATCGCCCTGCCCCCGGGTGAACCGCCCATTTAGCGGTCTATCGTGCTTCGTTCGCGGGGAGGGCGAGCTTCTGCCTCTGTGCGAGCTGTTCCTCTCCATGAACAGGTCTTATAAATCTCTTGCGCCCTCGCTCATACGATTCGTCGCCGTGAGGCTCGGATGGGCGGCAGCCACCGGTTAGCTTGCTTGCCTCGTCATAGAATGCACTCTTTACCTCAGGCAGTTTTCGTATTTCCACTCGACAACGGATAATGACACGCCACCTCATGTCCTGCTTCAGTGGTTTGCAGCGACGGCTCTTCTACCTCACAGCGTTGCTGCGCATAGGGGCAGCGTGTATGGAATCGGCAACCGGTGGGTACGCGAACGGCGGTCGGCACATCCCCCGCAGGCAGGTTTCTTGGACGCCGAGCCTGCGACGGTTTTGGCTCTAAAACCGCATCGAGCAGAGCGCAGGTGTAAGGATGAGCAGGCGCGGTGAACAGTCTTTCCACAGGAGCAGACTCCACCACCTTGCCCAGATACATCACCAGCACCCGCGAGCACACCTGTCGCACTGCGTGGAGGTCGTGCGTGACAAACAGGATTGCCATGTGCAGCTCGCGCTGCAGGGCGCTCAACAAAGCATGGATCTGCGCGCGGATAGAGAGGTCTAACGCCGACGTGGGTTCATCCGCTACCAGCAGGCGCGGCTGCGTGGCGATAGCGCGAGCAATACAGATACGCTGGCGCTGACCGCCTGAAAACTCGTGTGGGTAGCGGTGCAGGTATTCCGAAGGCAACCCCACACGCTCTAGCAGCTCTCCTGCTTGCTGCCACGCCTGTTTACCTCGCGCCAGCCCATGCACCTCTAAAGGCTCAACAAGGATATGTCCGATGCGCAAACGCGGGTTCAATGATGCCATAGGGTCCTGGAACACGATTTGCATCTGTTTGCGTAGCGGGCGCAACTGACCCTCCGGTATCTGATGCAGCGGCTTGCCGTCGAACCACACCTCGCCAGCCGTTAGCGGAATCAACCGCAGCAACGCCCTTGCCAGCGTGCTTTTGCCGCAGCCGCTTTCGCCTACCAAACCTACCGCCTCGCCCTGTGTCAGAGTCAGGTTTACGCCGTCTACCGCGTGCACCACCTCGCCGCGCTGAAGCGGAAAGTGCACCCTTACTTCGCGCATCTCTATCAGCGGTTGCATGGCTGCGCTACTGCCTCCAGTAAGCGTTGCGTATAGGGGTGACGTGGGCGTTCCAGCACCTCATACACGCTTCCTGATTCCACAATTCGCCCCTCGTGCATGACCAGCACTCGGTCGCAGGTATACGCCACGACGCCGATGTCGTGCGTAATCAGCAAGACCGCAGTGCCGTGCTGTTGCTGCATCTCGCGCATCAGGTGGAGTATCTGGAGTTGCACGGTCACGTCCAGCGCAGTGCTGGGTTCATCGGCTATGAGCAGGCGTGGATGGCAGATGAACGCCATGGCAATCATCACCCGTTGTCTCTGTCCGCCGGACAGCTCGTGCGGGTAGCGTCGGGCGATGCATTCGGGGTCGGGCAGGTGTACCGCGCGAAGCATCCGCAGGGCGAGATCGTAGGGGTTGCCTTCGGCGCGGTCGCGATGCAGGCGCGCTGCCTCTGCTACCTGCTCGCCGATGCGCATCACGGGGTTCAAGCAGGTGAAAGGGTCCTGAAATACCATCGAAATGTCGCCGCCGCGCACCTGTCGCATCCGCACCTCGCTGAACTGGTGCAGAGGCATTCGGTCGAACAGGATACTACCGCTGACGATACGCCCACCCGGGGGTAGCAGGCGCATGATAGATAGCGCGGTCACCGTCTTGCCCGAGCCGCTTTCGCCGACGATACCCACTGTCTCGCCCGGCATCACCTCGAAGCTCACTTCGCACACCACCGGCGGCTGCTGTCCGAAAACAACCGTCAATCCCTCAACCTGTAAAAGGGGGTTAGAAGCCGTGTTCATGCGCCGTTGCTAATCGCTCCTCCACATAGGCGTAGAACTTGCGGTTAGGGATGCCCTCATGAGCCAGCACCATCGGCGCGTAGGGGCGTCGCTGGATGTACAGCAGGTGACTCTCTAACGCGCACTGGTCGTGCTTGCGGTCTACCCGAAGCAGATGGCGCAGGCTGCTGTCGGGCACTTCATCGCGCCTCTCCATTGGTACCGCTGCAAGGAAAGTCAGGCGATACACATCTTCCCAATCCATCTGCAGATCCTCGAAGTTCCGCAGGATGTACTCCGCTATCTCACGGTCTTTATCGCCGTACTCCAGCACGTACTTCTCCAGCGTGTCTATCGCGTCCGCCAGAAAAACGCCCACCGCTACGCCCAGATTCCACACCTTACCTGCCATCACCATTGCCGCGTCGTCGGATGCGCCGGGACCAACGCGATGGCGAATATACATATAATGTACGTGCGCAGCATGTGCATGTTCTATTCCTACTATCAGCCCCTTTGCACGGAACTCGTCCAGCTCGTGTTCGTGTGCCTCTTTGGCTAGCCGGTAGCCATCCAGCCCCATCTGTTCCATCACTATCGTGTTCACCAGGTAGCCTCTGCCTCCGCCAATCGTCCAGCCAGTGCGTTGTTCTACCTCTTTGCGCACATCGGGGTCGTCGCGAAAACCACCGAGAAACAATCCACGCAGTACATCCTCCGGCGCAACGTGTAGATGGCGCAACGTGCTCACGGTCAATAGCGGCACGCCTTCCTCATCCATCAGTTCGGGGCGTTCGCCGGCTATCACCCGTTCTGTGTAGCGTCGAATATCGTCGATCAGCGCCTGTCGGGCGGCGCGGATGGCGTGCGGGTCTCGACGCAGGGCGCGGGCGATATGGTCAATAGTGGTGTTAGGATAGCGTCGTCCATGAAACGCACCGTGCCCCTCGTGCGAGTGTCCTTCAATCGCCTGCATCAGCAGCAGCTCTTCCACGTCCCAGCTGCATCGCAGCGTCTCCTCCGCATCCATCTCCGCAAAATCGCGCCGTATGATATCCGGCGGAGCCACGAGGTCGTGTTTCTGGCTCATCGTACCAACCTCCGCGTGATAGCAAGTGATTTCATGATAACACACAATAGGGGCAGTAGGGAAAATAGTTGGGCTACCAGGGCTAACTTATCCCTGTTCCCTTTTCTGGTAAACCCGTATCCTGTCTTTCTGAACAATCCACAGCTCGCCATCCACTGAGTACTGCTGTAAACCCTGTGCCAGCGTTGCAGCAAGCTGCTTGAGGTCATCCAAAGTAGCTCTTGCTGGTAACCTCAGCACGACTATGCCGCGGTACTGAGATGGCGGGAAGCGCAGGGGATTTGCGAAGTCCATGTCCAGCGAAACCAGGCAGCGAGCTTCTTTCTTGCACACCTGAATCAGTTCATGGTCAGAGGATGAGCACAAATTCTGAGAGAATACCGTTTCGACATCATGCCCGGCGTCACGAAGTATTCGGGCGATACTTTCCCCAAGATTCTCATCCAGCTTCAGACGCATCTTATCCTGCTAACAGGTGTCTTTCGCGTGTCATCTCTGCGCCATAAGCAATACACGCCAAGATATCCTCTTCTTCTAGCCCAGGGTACTCTTGCAATATCTCCTGCGCCGTCGCACCGCTTGCCAGCAGGTCCAGGACGAGCGACACCCAGATGCGGTGACCGCGGATGCATGGCTTGCCAAAACAAATGTTCGGATCAATCGTGATCCTCTGGAGCAGTTCCTCACGACTAATGGATTTCGGCATATTCACTCTCCCTCCTGTATACGCATTATAATCTATTTGACGAGGCGGGTCAATTATTTGCCATCCCCTGCCCTCTGCGGTACAATAAGGAGAAAGCGATGGGCAGGGTGTTGGCGCTAGACATAGGGGAGCGGCGTATCGGCGTGGCGGTAAGCGACGAGATAGGCGTACTGGCTCAGCCCCTGATGGTAATACAACGGCAGGGTGTGGCGCAGGACATTGCCCACATTCTGCAGCTGGTGCGCGAGCGAGGGGTAGAAACAGTAGTGGTCGGTTTGCCCGTTACTTTGCGCGGGGGGCAGGCGCAGGCGGCGGAGAAAGTGGAGGAGTTTGTCTCTTGCTTGCGCGAGGCGCTCGGCACGCCGATTGTGCTGGTCGATGAACGGCTGAGCACCGCAGAGGCAGACAGGCGCATGAGGGAAGCCGACGTGCGCCGTGGCAAGCGCAGGCGGAGCGTGGACGCTGTTGCCGCTGCGTTGATACTGGAAAGGTATCTGGGGAGGCAAAGGGCTGGGCTGGATGGAGAGGCAAAGCACGCGCCGTAAGTGGTTGTGGGCAACCATTGTGGTTGGGCTCGCGGTGCTTTTACTGGCAACGGCGGCTTGGCTCTGGTGGCAGTTGCAGCCAGTAGGCGCGGGAACGCTTCGGCTGGTTCGGATAACGCCCGGCATGAACGCTCGACAGATTGGGCAGAAGCTGCAGGCGCAGGGCATTATCCGTAGTGCGCGCATGTTTGAGTGGGTGGTGCGTTTCAAGGGGTGGGGCGGTCGTTTGAAGCCCGGCACCTATGAACTGCGTCCAGATATGTCGCCTGTGCACGTCGCCCGCCTCATCGCTGAAGGGAAGGTAGCTACCAGCTGGGTGACCATTCCTGAAGGCTACACGGTGAGGCAAATTGCGCAGCTAATGCAAGAGCGCGGCGTCGCCGATGCGGAAGAGTTTCTGTCCCTTGCCACGCAGCAAGGCGACTCATTCAGCGCTTCTTTTCCTCTACCGAGAAATCTGGAAGGATACCTGTTCCCAAACACCTACCGTTTGCCCCAGGGTACCGGAGCACGTGCGGCAATACAGAGCATGGTTTCCCTGCTGGACAGGGAGGTCTACCAGAAATACCACTCCGAGATAGAGCGGTCGGGCTTCACCTTTCACCAGATTCTCACCATCGCTTCGATGATTGAGCGTGAGGCGAAGGTAGCAGCGGATCGTCCATTGATTTCCGCCGTGATCCGTAACCGGCTGCAGCGGGGGATGAAACTGGAAATCGATGCGACGGTGCTGTATGCGCTGGGCAAACATAAGTCGCGCGTGCTGTATCGTGACCTGGAGATAGATTCCGATTATAATACATACAGGCGGAAAGGGTTGCCGCCCGGACCCATTGCCAATCCGGGTGTAGCCTGTATCGAGGCAGCGCTGCGTCCAGCGCAGGTGGACTACTTGTATTACGTAGCGCGCCCCGACGGTAGCCATATTTTTACACGCACGCTACAAGAACATCACGTCGCTATCGCGCGAGCGCGAGCAGAACGCACACGAGCAACACCATGAAAAAACGAGGCTGGTTGGTCTGGTGCCCCGATGAGGTGGTTTCCAGCGTAAGCGATATCCATCCGACATGGCTGGTACAACAAGGCGTTCAGGCGGTGCTGCTGGATTTGGACAACACGCTGGTACCCTGGCAAAGAGTGGATGTTCCCGAATCGGTACGCCAGTGGATAGGAGAGATGAAGAGAGCGGGCTTGCGCCTGTGTCTGGTTTCTAACACACGTCGTCGGCGCAGGCTGGAGGTACTCGCCAAAAGGCTGGGTATTGCCTACGTGCCACGAGCCTTCAAACCGCGCCGATACGGTTTGCGCCAGGCGCTACAGCAGTTGAAGGCTACCCCTGAACAGGCGGTAATGATAGGCGACCAGATGTTCACCGACGTATGGGGGGGCAACCGTATGGGAATGCGCACGATACTGGTACTGCCGATGGCGCGCCGGGAGTTTATCGGCACGAAGGTAAGTCGCCTTCTGGAGCGAATATTATTGTGGGCGTATCAGAGAACAGGGGCACTGAAGCAGGGTGCGGGAACCCTTGCAACCATTTTAGCGTCAAAGAAATAAAGGGGGAGTCGGTTCGTGAGAGTAATTACTGGGCGGACACAAGTGGTGGGCGTGATGGGTTATCCGGTGGAGCATAGCCTCTCGCCGGCAATGCACAACGCGGCGTTCGACGCGTTGAATATGGACTGGATTTATGTTCCCCTGCTCACCCCACCCGAGAACGTCCAGGAAGCCGTAGCGGGGCTCCGTGCGATGAACTTTCGGGGCGCAAATATCACCGTGCCTCTTAAAGAGTTGATTCCGCCGTTAATGGACGACCTCAGCGAGGTAGCCAAGCAGATAGGTGCAGTGAACACCGTCTGCCGACGTGAGGACGGCGCACTGTACGGCACCAGCACAGACGGTATCGGTTTCCTGCGCTCGCTGGAATCGGAAAGGATACCTTTAGGTGATGACCTGGAGGTAGTAGTGCTGGGCACAGGAGGCTCGGCGCGGGCGGTAGCAAACGCGCTAATTCAGGTAGGCGCGAGGGTTACCGTAGTTAGCCGTCATCGCGACAGGGCGGCGCAGATGCTCTGGGAGCTGGGAGCGGAGGCTCGCGCCCTGCAATATCACGATCCAGCAGTAGTATCCGTCATGCACAAGGCAAGAGTGCTGGTAAACACCACCCCGCTGGGTTTGTATCCCCACGTCGAGGAGATGCCTCCTGTTCCGCTGGATGGCTTGCACCCGGATATGCTGGTATATGACCTGATTTACAATCCGCCGGTAAGCCGGTTGCTGCGCGAGGCGCAAAAAAGAGGATGTGCCATTATAAACGGCGTAAAAATGCTTGTATATCAGGGAGCCGAATCGTTTCGGTTGTGGACAGGACAGTATCCGCCGGTCGATGTGATGGAGCAGGTGGTGCGTAAAGCGCTGGGCATGGAGTTTGCAGGGCAGGTTGTGTAGAGGATTGCGTGTATTGCTGCGTCGTGCTATAATCGCTTGTCAGTGGAGTGCGGAATCATTATTCGGTCTGCGACGAGGAGCATCTGCTCCTGGCAGGGTGAGCACTGAACAAACGGGGTGAGAGAGCGATGGCAACCGTGAGAAAGAGTCTCGGCGAGTACCTGGTTGAGCGAGGATACGTCACGCGCGAGCACCTGGAACAGGCGCAAAAAATCCAGCGCAGCTCCGGGGGCGAACTGGGCAGGATTCTGGTAGACAACCAGTGGGCAACGCCCGCGCAAGTGGCGGAAGCGCGCGCTCAGGAACTGGGGGTACCTTTTGTTGACCTGAATACCTTTACGATCGACCCCAGTGCGGCGAACGTGGTTCCCGAGCGTATCGCCCGTCAACATAAGGTGGTTCCCATCCTCAAGGATGGCAATGTGCTGACCGTTGCGATGGCGGACGTGAACAACGTGCTGGCTTTCGACGACCTGAGGCTGGTCTCGCGCTGTACGATTCGCCCCGCTCTGGCAGCGGCAGACGCCATCGAGGACGCCATCAATCGCGCCTACCAGTCGGTAGTAGGTAAAACGCCGGAGCCGGAAAGCCAGGCGGCAGCCGCGCCTGTTGGCGGCGGCATGATGGCGCAAATCAAGGCGGACATGGCGCAGATTAGTGTGGGTATGGATGTGGATGAAGAAGATGTGGAAAGCGCTGCTCGTGTGGCGGAAGAAGCGCCCATCGTGCGCATCGCCAACACCATCATCCAGCAGGCAGTCAAAGAGCGTGCATCCGATATCCACGTAGAGCCTCAGGAGCGTGGTGTACGTATCCGCTACCGCATTGACGGCGTATTACACGAAATCATGACCCTGCCCAAGTACATTCAGGCTCCGCTGATTTCCCGCTACAAGATTATGGCCGAGATGAACATCGCGGAACGGCGACTTCCGCAAGACGGGCGCATTCCTATCCGCGTCGAAGGCAAAGATTACGACCTGCGCGTCTCGTCTATTCCCGTACACCTCAGCTCCGGCATGGGCGAGAAAATCGTCATGCGTATTCTGGACAAGACCAGTATCCTCATTGGTCTCGAGAAGCTGGGGTTCACTGCGGAAGTGCAAGCGCAGCTGGAAGAGCTCGTTGTGCAACCGAATGGTATGGTGCTCTCTACCGGTCCGACAGGTTCAGGAAAAACCACTACCCAGTACTCGGTACTCCACAAACTCAACTCGATAGAAAAGAACATTATTACTATCGAGGACCCGGTGGAATACCAGCTTCCGGGCATCAGCCAGGTACAGGTGAACCGTAAAGCAGGCTTGTCGTTCGCTAATGCACTGCGCTCCTTCCTGCGCCAGGACCCGGACATTATCATGGTGGGTGAAATGCGCGACCTGGAGACCGCCGAAATCGCCATCGAAGCCTCGCTGACCGGACACCTCGTGTTAACCACCCTGCATACGAACGACGCACCCTCTGCGGTTATCCGTATGGTGGATATGGGCGTAGAGCCTTATCTTATCTCCGCTACCGTGATCGGTGTTCTCGCCCAGCGTCTGGCGCGTCGCCTGTGCCCGCACTGCAAGGAACCGTACGAGGTGCCTGCAGCCGATTTGCGTCGGTTTGGCTTCCGCCCAGAGCATCCCGACCAGCTGGTTACCCTGTGGCGCGGACGAGGATGTG
This sequence comes from bacterium, assembly GCA_025054895.1. Taxonomy (GTDB): domain Bacteria; phylum Armatimonadota; class HRBIN16; order HRBIN16; family HRBIN16; genus HRBIN16. Next base: position 15,641 of record JANWYZ010000024.1, read on the forward strand.
AGGCGTGTCGCTATACCGGCTTCCGAGGGCGTATCGGCATCTTTGAACTGATGCGCGTGAACGACGAAATCGCCGAACTGATAGTCCGGCGCGCGCCACTGGCAGACATCCGCGACGCCGCTAAGGCAAACGGAATGCACGAGCTGCGTGAAGATGGTCTGCTCAAGGTGCTGGAGGGCGTAACCACGCCGGACGAAGTGATGCGCGTGGTGTTTACTGCAGGACACTAACTGACATCGTAGGGAGGCAGAGCTTTCTGTGGAGCAGACGACACAATTCGATATTGAACCCACTATAGGAGGACAGACGAGCGCTACTTCTGCGGCGACGGTAGTGCGCCCACGCAGCCTGGAGGACGCACACATCGACGACCTGCTGCGTATCGTGGTGGAAAAAGGCGCGTCCGACCTGCATCTGTGCGCAGGAGTGCCTCCTGTTATCCGTGTGGATGGTAGGCTGATACCTACCAACTATGAAAAAGCCTCGCCGCAGGATACCCAGCGGCTCATGTACGATATCCTGACCGACGAACAAATCCAGCGGTTCGAGAGCACTCTGGAACTGGACTTCTCGTACTCGCTGGGCAAGATGGCGCGGTTCCGTGTGAACGTGTACCGCGATAGGGGGGCAGTGGCGGCGGCGTTCCGCCTGATTCCCACGCGCATTCCCACCATCCGCGAGCTCAACCTGCCACCAGTGCTGGAAGAGCTTACTCGCTTGCCTCGCGGGCTGATTATCGTTACCGGCCCCACTGGTTCGGGCAAATCCACCACGCAGGCGGCAATGATCAACCAGATTAACATGGAGCGGAGTGTGCATATTGTCACGATTGAGGACCCGATTGAATACTTGCACACGCACCGCTTCAGCATCATCAACCAGCGTGAGTTAGGACAGGATACCAAATCGTTCCATAATGCGCTGCGAGCGGTCTTGCGTGAGGACCCGGACGTGATCCTCGTTGGTGAAATGCGCGACCCGGAGACCATCGCGCTTGCCATCACCGCAGCCGAGACCGGACACCTGGTGCTGGCGACACTGCACACCAACAGCGCGGCAACCACTATCGACCGTATCGTGGACGTGTTTCCGCCCGGACAGCAGGAGCAAATCCGCATCCAGCTGTCTAATAGCATCCAGGCGGTTATCTGCCAGCAGCTGCTTCCGCGAGCAGGGCAGCCCGGCCGTGTACCAGCAGTGGAGGTCATGATCGCCACCCCGGCGATTCGCAACCTTATTCGTGAAAATAAGGCGCACCAGATTACCTCGGTCATCCAGACCAGCGCGAACGTGGGTATGCAGACAATGGACCAGTCGCTGCGCGACCTGTATATGAAGGGCTGGATTGTACTGGAAGAGGCGCTGTCGCGGGCGATGAACCCCGAAGAGCTGAAGAAGATGATTACGCCCACGACCATCAGCGAGGGTACTGTGGTTGCGCGTGGACGATAGTTTCGGACGGAATGGTAGCTGCAGGTACTAGCCTGCGCCGTCGTTGAGGAGGGATGAAACGATGCCAACCTTTGCGTACACCTTCCGCGACTCGATGGGCACGGTGCGCTCAGGCACCTCGGAGGCGGAGAGCGCTGAAATCCTGCGTAAACGACTGCAGGAGCAGGGGTTCACCGTCACGGAGGTACGCCAGATCCGCGCGCAACGCCCCGGTGGCGGTTGGGGGCGCGTGAAACTGAGCGACCTGGCGATTTTCTGCCGCCAGTTCTCCACGATGCAGGATGCTGGCGTCTCTATCGTGCGCAGCCTGGATGTACTGGCGCAGCAGACCCAGAGCGCTAAACTGCGCCGCATCATCATGGACATCCAGGCGGAGGTGGAAGCTGGACAGACGCTCTCCAGGGCGATGAGCAAGTACCCGAACGTGTTCTCCAACCTGTTCATCGGCTTGATACGCGCCGGAGAAGTGGGTGGCGTTCTGGAGGAAAGCCTGCAGCGTCTGGCGGCGTTCCTCGAGGCGGACGTAGCTCTGCGCCGTAAGGTGCGCGCCGCGATGACCTATCCCACCATCGTGGTAATCGCCGCGCTGGCAATCGTCATCGGGCTGGTGACCTTCATCCTGCCCAAGTTCTTCGACGTGTTCAGGGACCTGGGCATCAAGGAGTTCCCGGTGATGACGCAGATGTTGATGGACTTCAGCAACTTCCTCACCAGCCGCTGGTACGTGATGATTGCCATCGTGGTGTTGGTAGTGATGGCGTTCCGTATGTTCGTGCGCACGCGCATCGGACGCAGGCTCTACGACCGCCTGAAGCTCAAGCTGCCTGTGTTCGGGCCGCTCAACCACAAGATTGCTCTGGCGCGGTTCTCCCGTACGCTCAGCACTCTGCTCAGCTCCGGCGTGCCCATCTTGCAGGCGCTCGAGACAGTCGCCGGAACGGTAGCCAACGAGATTATCGCCGAAGCAGTGATGGAGGCGCGCGCCCGTATCCGCGAGGGAGACCGTATTGGTCCGCCGCTGGAGAAAAGCGGTATGTTCCCGCCGATGGTAGTACACATGATTTCCATCGGCGAAGAGTCGGGCGCGCTCGACCAGATGCTGTCCAAGGTGGCAGACTTCTACGAGTCTGAAGTCGAGTCCACTCTGCAGTCGCTCACATCGGCGATTGAACCAGTGCTCATCGTGCTGCTGGGTGGCATGGTGGGCTTCATCGTCATCTCGTTACTGCTGCCTCTGATTACGGCGGTGCAAAGCCTCGCCGGTGGACAGGGCGGCGCCGAGGGCGGTGGATAGTATTCAGCGCGGGGGCGGATACACGCCCCCCTTCCGTACAAAGGAGGTTATGGGCTGATAGAGCATGCCGGAGTGGTATATCGGGCTGGTGGTTTTTATCTACGGGGCGGTGGTGGGCAGTTTCTTGAATGTGCTTATCTACCGCCTCCCGCGTGGTTTATCCATTGTCAAACCACGCTCCCACTGCCCGAGTTGTAAAACGGAGCTACATGCTCGCGACCTGATACCTCTGTTGAGTTTTTTGTGGCAGCGTGCAAAATGCCGATACTGTGGTGCGCGCATCTCGTGGCGATACTTCTGGGTAGAGCTGACTACAGGAC
>JANWYZ010000250.1 GCA_025054895.1 bacterium
CTCGAACCCCTTGTTCGAAGTCAGCCCGTCCCAGCGGTACTCCTTGCCGTCGGGGAGCGTACATTTCATGCCCCATGTTGCGCCTTCCTTTTTGCCCAGCTGCGCCCAGACTTCGATGACTATCCACTGGCTGAGAGGAACAGGTACGGGCTCTTGACCGCTGATTCGCAGGAACCCGCCGTCCACCTGAAAGCTGGGTCCCACGTGGTAAGGGAATTGCCGCCAGTCACGCCATTCATGGTACATCACCGCGCCCGGCTCTAATCGCAGGGCGAACCGAATACGGCTTACCCCGCTGGTGTGGTTGGGCAGATAAACCAGGTGCGGGTTGAAAGCGTGCTGTAGCCCTGGCGCATCCACTACCTTGAGACAGCGCGTCCCCGTGAAGGCGACCTCATCGGTCACGATGATGCTATCGCCTTGACCTTCCGTGTTCACCTGAGCCAGCATGGGGGGCGAACCCACAGGTGTCTTCTCGAAACCGTCCTTCAGCTGGAGAGGCGGTGGTTCGGGCGCAAACTGCACTGGTGGGTACTTACGGGCACGCGCCAACGCCACCCACCTGGCGTCGCCGTATACGCCAGCCTTCGTATAGTCGAACGGCTGGAAGCCAATGCGCAGGGCTGGGGAACCCTTGCGCAGACGGAAATCATAACGCTCAGGAGCAACGAAAAGCGGGTCAGCAACCAGCGAACCATCATCCTTGCCCAGCTTACGCCACTCCTCCCATGTGAGATCGCCAAAAAGGATGGGCTGCCCGTCCGACCGCCAGTACAGGTTCTGGCGCAGCGTCACGTTGGCATCCTTCCATGAGCCGCTCAACAGGTAGCTGTCCTTCCAGTACACGAGGTTGCGCTCGAAGATGAACGAAAGGTGTTCTTCTACCCGTGACCGTTGTAGCTGCCCATCCATGCTGAAGGCGAGGATATTGTTGCGCACGATGTTTTCCCTGCCGTAGTGCTGGTGGTACGTACCTGTTTTGACGTTGTACACGAGGTTGTTTTCCATCACGATGCGGGTACTGCCCTCGTCGTTGTAAAGCCCCCAGCCGCCGCGCCCGTAGCGGTCGTACGAGTACACATCGTGTATCACATTGTTGCTGACGGTAGTGCCATCGGAGACGCCCAGCGTGTACACGCCGCCCATGTCGCTCAGCACGCCCCAGCCCAGATGGTGTATACGGTTGAACTCGATGCGGTTGCGTTGCGCGCGGCTTTCGCCATAGCCCCAGGTCCATCCCACGGAGACGCCCGTGTAAAAGAAGTCCCCGATGTCGTTGTGCGTTACTTCGTTGTCGCCGCTTTGCCCAATCCAGATTCCCACCGCGCCAAGATGGATGCGCCCGCCCTCCTGAATGATGCAGTTGTGCACGGTGATACGCCTTGTTTCCTGTCCTGCTGTTGGAATCGCTCCCTCACCGATACGCACGCCACCTGCTCCCATATCATGCAGGTAGCATTGCTCGATCCGGCAGTCTGTACACGCGCGGCGGAACCACACGGCGTATGTGCCGATATGGGCGATTTCGCAGCCGTACAGTGTGACCTGTTGCGCTCCGTCTATCATCACCACCGCGGGGATACTGAAAGCCGCCTGCCAGTCGCCATGTCCCTGCGGTGGAAGCACGTACTGGGCATGGCGGAAGGTCAGCCCCTTGAAGGTGATATGCTCCACCCATTTGCCCTCCTCAGGCTTGCCCTCGATACGAATAAACGCATCCGTCACGGGCGCAAACACCTGTGCGCGGCGCATGTCCTCCCCGGGCAGGGGCTTGTAGTAGAGCGTGCCATCGCGGCTCAGGACCCATTCACCGGGCTCGTCCAGAGCCTGCAGGAACCCCTCCAGATGGTAGCGTTGGTTCGGACCCCAATAGAGGAAATACCAGGTATGTCCGCCAGTGGTAACGACCGTTCCCGTTTCCATGTCCACCGACGCCACCCGATGGCGCGAAATCTCCCACGAATGGTATACCACCACCGTCACATCGCGCAGATGCTCAGCAGAAAGCGACCTCAGTGGCTGGATATCTTCGCTGCGAGCCATAAAGGCTCGATTGGAGAGGTTCACCTTCTCACCCGTCAGCGGGTCTATCCCTTAATCGACTCGTCCAAGCATGTAATAGTAGAAACGATTGGGCGAGCGGGCGCGGACGGCGCGTTTGTCGTTCACGAACAGCTGTCGGAAGTACCATTTGCCCTCGCGCACCTCTGGAATCTCCGCTGCCCAGATGCCGTTCTTCCATTCGCGGAAACCGCGAATGCGTCTGCCCCCTTCCAGCACCGGTTTCGCGTTGGGGGCGGCTTCGTAGATAATCGGTGACTGGGCGGTGCCGCTGTCCTCCGGCGTAAAGACTACAGGCTCCGTCAGGGGGTAGCTGCCACTGGCAAACCGCACATGTACGGGCGTGCGCAGTTGTCCGCTTGCTTTCAGGCGACGCACCGCGTCGCGCGCTCCCTTCAGACTGGCGAGCGGTCCGTCGGTGCGTGAAGCGTTCGGGCGAGGCTGTCTGCCTGACCAGCTGTCGTTGCCGTTGGGGGAGACGTACAGGTAGATAGGAGTTTGAGCGAAGGCTGTTGTCATCAGCATTGCTGAGGTCAGCATAGTGTATATCCATCCTTTCAAATTCAATCTTACCGCCTCCTGTCCTGGTCTACAACGGCGAGGCTTCAACCCCGCACGCCCCCACACCACATCATCTTTGGATGGTCACGCTCTGTCGTGACCCTCTGAGAGTGGACGCGACAGAGCGCGTCTCTGCAGGGTCTACTTTCCTGCAGGAAAAGCAGGCGGCGCCAGCGGTGTCCCGCCTTTTCGTTTGTTCGTCAACCTGCCCGCTTTCGAGATGTCTATCGGCTGAAAGCCTATCCGTAAAGCCGGCGAGCCCGGTTTCAGCCGAAAGTCGCCCTTGTCGGGGGCAACAAAAAGAGGGTTAGCGATGAGCGAGTGTACGTCTTGCCCCTTCGCCCGCCACTGTTCCAGCGTGAAATCTACGAAGCGTATCTCCTCACCGCCTTCGCGCCAGTAGAGGTTGTAATCCAGTTTGTACTGGTTGTCGCTCCAGTTGCCGTGTAGTAGCGGTCCCTCGCGCCAGTACACGATGTTGCGCTCGAAGGTGAAGGAGAGGTGTTCTTCGGGGCGGCTGCGTTGAATCTGCCCTTCGCGTGCGAAGGCAAAGATGTTATTGCGCACCACGTTCTCCTTGCCGTAGTGCTGGTGGAACCCGCCCGTTTTGGTGCGGTAGACCACGTTGTTCTCCGCCAGAATGCGCGTGGTCCCTTCGTCGAAGTAGATACCCCATCCGCCGTAGGTCAGGCTCTCGATGTCGTGCATCAGGTTATGGTGCAGTACCGTGCCCTCGTGGTAGCCAAGCGTGTAGATACCGCCCATGTCGCTCAGCACGCCCTGCCCGATGTGGTGGATGTGGTTGTAGGCGGCGGTGGTGTGGTGCGCGAGCGCCTCGGTGTAACCCCATGTCCAGCCGATGGAGATGCCTGTGTAGTAGAGGTCGCAGATTTCGTTGTGCTCGATGCGGTTGTAGGGCGATTGCCCAATCCATACGCCCACCGCTGCGGGATGAAGCCTGCCACCATGCGCAATCAGGTTATCGCGGATCACGTTGTGGCTGGCTACCTCTTCCTCGTTCTGGCGGATGTCCATCTCGCCAATCTTGACTCCACCCGCGCCCAGTTCGGTCATCTCACACCGCTCCACGCGGTTGCGCTTACAGCCCCGTCCAAACTCGAAAGCGTAATTGCCTGTGTGTGTTATGCGGCACTCTTCAAACAGGCAATCGCGCGTACCCTCTGCGCTAACTGTTGCGCCGATGAGTACTTCCGCCTGCCAGCAGCTGTAGCCTCCTGGGGGCGTCGTCCAGTTGGTGTGCGCGAAGGTCAAGCCACGAAAGACAAGATTCTGCACCCACTTGCGGCTGTCCACATCGCCTTTCAGCACGAGCAAGCGTTCCAGTTTCGGCGCGATGACCATGCTTTTTTCTGGAGTCTCGCCGGGTTTGGGAAGATAGGTCAGCACACCTGCGCCTCTATCCAGGTACCACTCGCCGGGTTCGCTTAATGCTTCTTTCACGTTTTCCACAAAGTAACGATGCCCTTTGTGCAGTACCGACCACCACTGGTCGTGTGAAGTGGTTCCGGTAAAGGTGACGATGTTCTTCTCTGCGTCCACCTGTGCGATACGCAGTCGCGCCATCGTCCACAGCTGCGTCGCCATCACCTCCACATCGTTCAGACGATACCAGTCGGGGCGGATTTCCCCACGCTGGAACACGAAGGAGTTGGAGCCTTTGCCCTGTATCGGCGGCAGCTCCTCGGCGATGGTATAGTAACCGCCCTTCGGCAGGCGTGGACGGTAGCGGCGCTGGCCGTTCACCCATAGCTGGATGAAGTTCCACTCGCCACGCTGAACCTCAGGTATCTGTAGCTGCCATCGTCCATCAGGGGTGACCGTCCACCCTTGCAA
>JANWYZ010000251.1 GCA_025054895.1 bacterium
CTATCGGTTTGAGGGTTCCTGTATCTGCAACTCGTGCTACAGCACCAGACGCCTACCATTACGCTGGTGATGGATACAGCGGGCGGCAGGACGAATCTCTTTCTCCTCCTTCAGTTCCAATAGCGCCATCTGCTTCTCTCTGCCCCACGCGAGTGTGTTCTCCGCTGGCCAAATCTCCTCCAGATTGGGCGTAAAACGGTAGTAGTGACGCCACCTGTCTATCGAATCTGCAGGTCTCTGCACCTCCAGTCGCCAGCGTATCATGGTAACATTGCGCGGAGCATTCTCAATAAGTACACAATGACGCCCCAGCTGCTCTGCTACCACTCCGGTAGTTCCCGTGCCAGCGAACGGGTCCAGCACCTTGTCGCCCGGGTTTGTAGAAGACAGGATAATGCGAAGTAACAACGCTATCGGCGATTGTTGCTTGTGGAAACGCTCGCCGTCTGCCGTTCGCAGCGCTTCGTCTCCTGCGAAGTAGCCGGAGGTGAGCTCGCGGATATCGTCCCAGCAATCAGTGACAAATACGCCATCCTGCCGCGGTTGCCGGTGCTCCGGGCGCAGGGGGGCATCGATGCGCAAACGATGGAACACGCGGGGAGTCTCGCCTTTGGTCGCGAAGGCGATAATCTGATACTGCTTTCCAAAGCGCACGGTATTGGGCACAGCGGAGGTCTTCTTCAGCCACACGATCAGGTTCTGCAGTGTCCACCCCGTTTCGCGCAAGACGCGCAACACGTGTTCCGTGTTCTTTTCCCGCTGCATGAAGTAGATAGCTGCACCCGAGGCGGAACAGTCATAAACCAGCCGGCAAACGCGCTCCATCCACTGCCAGTAGGTTTCTGGAGGCAGATTGTCTTCAAACAGCTGGTACTCCTTGCCCTGATTAAAAGGAGGGTCCAGGAAAGTAAGCTGGAATTGTTCCCCTCCTTCGCGGAGTGAGCGAAGATGGTGGATGCAATCACCTTCCTGTACCTCTACCATTTTACGCTCCCTCTATGTACAGCAGTCGCTGGCAGTTTTCGCACTGCACGACCTGCCCGCTCTTGATTGCTCGCAGCGCGCTGGTGCTGATTCGTGTGTGACACACCACACAGGAGTCGCCCTCCACCCGTGAGATGCCGATGCCGCCGTGCCGCTGGCGGATGGATTCGTATCGCTGCAGCAGCTGGGGGTCGCACTGTGACGCCAGCTTCTGACGCTCCTGCTTGAGCCGAACGCCCTCCGCCTCCAGCTTACGCTTCTCGGCAAGGTAGGCTTCCACGTGTTTCTGGTAGGTCTGTTCGGTTTCGTCCCTTTGCTCCCTCGCCTGCTCTACCGCTTTTTGGGATGCTTCTACCGCGTCCATCAACTGAAGCACCCGTTCGTCCAGACGCGCACGCTGGCGCTTGAGCGCGTTCACCTCTTTCTCGAGGTTCTCCAGCTCCTTGGGGTTGCGCACCGTTCCGCTCCATAGCTTCTGCTCAAAGCTCTTTAGCTTTTCTTCTACCGAACGCAGCTCCAGTTCCGCATCATGCAGGTCGGTGGTCAAACGCTTATGCTCCGCGACCGCTTTCTCGTAGCCTGCAGCCGCCGCCTCCGCCGCTTGTTTCAACACCTCACCGCTATCCAACTTACGCAGACGCGACGCCACGTGCGCAAGCAGCACATCTATCTTCTGGAGCTCGTATATCTGTCGCAGCGCATCATTCATGTCCTCTCAGCCTCCAATCTGCGTTTGCGGAACCATCTCCTTTAGGAAAAACCACCCGGGCGCAGATACCCTCCTCACAGTTGAAGAGGTCAAACGTGCCTCGCAACCCACCGCGTACCAGGTCATCCACAATGCGCAAGCCCAGCGTCATCGTCTTACGAGGGTCGAAGCTTTCGGGAAGCGGCATGCCGTCGTTCACTACAGTCAAGCAATAGTGTTCGGGTTCCTCGCGGATGGCAACGGTAATGCGTCCGCTGTCCAGTTCACGGAAACCGTGTTCTACAGCGTTCTGCACCAATTCGTTCAATATCAGCGCAAAAGAGGTCGCCTGTTGCAGAGGCAGCAAGAAGTCGTCGCCGGTGACGCGCGTGTCGATATGCTTGTGCGGAGGGATCAAGCCCTGCTGGGTGTGGAAGAGGATGGTCTCTGCCAGCCTTTTGATAGGAACCATGTCCAGGTCCTCGCGCGAAAGCAGGTCATGCACAGTGGCGATCGCGAGGATTCGGCTGAGGCTTTCGTTAAGCACCTCCTTTGCGCTGGCTCCTTCCGCGTAGTGCATTTGCAAGCGCAACAGGCTGGCAATCTGCTGCAGGTTGTTTTTGACGCGGTGGTGCATCTCCTGCAGGATCGCAGAGCGCAGACTCAGCTTGGCATGCTCTACCGCCACTGCCGCCTGATTCGCCAGCGCCATCAGCACGTTCAACTCCTCTTCGGTGAAATGGTGCGGACGTTCAGTGTAGCAGTTGAGTACGCCTAACGTCTTGCCCTTGGTACGCAGAGGAATACACGCCAGAGAGCATAGCCCCTCCTTCGCCGCGATGTCAGCAAATTGATATTCCGGGTGCTCTTTCACATCCTGTACGGTAACGATGCGCCCCTGTTGCGCTGCGCGCCCGGCGATGCTCGCACCCAGAGGGACATTCGGCTTGGAGATGTACTCCTGGCTTTTGCTGGAGGTGGCTTTGAGCGTCAGCTCCTTGCGCTCCTCATCGATGAGCATCACTGTACAGACTTTATATCCCATCGCCTGCGCGGTCATGTTCACCAGAAACTGCAGAATCTCTTCGAGATAAAGATTACTGGCTATCTGGCGCGTGATTTCGGTGAGGGTAGAAACCTGCTCGGCGCGTCGTTCCAGCTGTTGCAGGCGACGCGAACGTTCGATAACGCCCGCCACCTGCGCGGCGATATTGGAGAGGATGCGTACCTGATTGCGGCTGTACTCATGCGGGCGGTGCGTGCGTACATTGATCACTCCAATCACCTCATTATTGTGCAGCAGGGGTACCGCCAGCATGGATTCATACTCGCCCTCGCGCATTTCGGGGAAGTACTTGAAGCGGTGGTCTTTGTACGCCTCGCGAGGCACTGCTACGTAACGCTTCTCACGCGCCACCCAGCCCGTGATGCCCTCACCCACCTTCAACCGAATCTTGCCTACCATCGGTCGCGCCTCTTCATCGGCTGCGCGGAGCACCAGCTCGGTGCGGTTTTCGTTCAGCAGGTAGATGTGACAGGACTCAGTACCCGTGAGGCGCAGAGCCACCTCCACCAGTGCGTTGAGTGTTTCGTCCACCTCGAACGCCGAGCCCACCGCCGCGCCGATACGCCGAAGAGCATCTACCTCTGCCGCCTGTTCCACCAGTTGCTCCTGCAGCTGGTGGATTACACCTTGCGCCTCCAGCAGTTGGCGTTCTTTAACCTCGAGCTCCTCTGCCAGCAGAACCACGTCCTCTTCGGGGTCGCCGCGTGGATTGCGGCGGAAGAGGCGCATAGCCTTGCGCAATCGCAGGTTCGGTCGGAAACGCATATTACCCTACACGCTGTGCGCAATGATGATGGCTTCGGCGATCTCCTTCATCGACTTGCGCGTGTTCATGCTCTGCACCTGAATACGACGGAACGCCTCTTGCTCCTTCAAGCCGTACTGGTCCATCAGGATACCCTTGGCGCGCTCGATCAGCTTGCGCGTCTCCAGCTTGTCTTCCAGTTCGTTGACCTCCTCCTCTAGCGCGAGGAACTCCTTGTAGCGCGAGATGGCAATCTCGATAGCCGGGCGCAGGTCGTGCTCGCGGAAGGGTTTTACCAGATAGGCAAACACCCCTGCCTCTTTCGCGCGGTGAATCAGGTCCATATCGCTGAAGGCGGTCAGCAACACCACCGGCGCAATCTTCTCGCTGTTCAGCACGTTCGCTGCGTCGATGCCGTCCATACCGGGCATCTTGATGTCCAGAATCACCACATCGGGTTTCAGCGTACGAGCAGCTTCTACTGCGGAAACCCCATCGCCAGCTTCGGCGATAACCTCATACCCCAGAGTTTCGAGCATATTCTTCAGGTCCATGCGAATAATGGGTTCATCATCGGCAATCAGGACGCGAAGTGTGCCGTTGCCCATGCCTGTGCTTCCTCCTCGTGCTTCATGACGTTGCCGTGTTTACCTTAATTATATGCTGTGCAAAGGGATAGATGCAACTGCAAGGATCACACGATGTGCAGATGGAGCCAGTTTGCTGCAACCGTAACCCATCGCGCGAAGATTTTCTCGTTTTCGCACGGAATCTCGTAAAAAATCCTTGACGTGGTACGATTATTGCAATATAGTACGATTGAACTCATGGGCTATGGTAAGGGAAGGGGCGCCTTCGCGGATTGACAGTCCGTGGAAGTAACCCACGCAGGCAGGCTACAACGGGGATGGCTTACCGCAGGCGGTATTTGCTGGTTGACGGCGAGGAGCTGGTGCGCGAGCCA
>JANWYZ010000252.1 GCA_025054895.1 bacterium
CAGCGGGTCGCGGTTAATCTCCGGGAATCCCTCGAACAGGAAGACCTGGTAGAATGCCGCGCCGTCCAGCCGTCCCCAGCGGAGGGTAGGAGTCGCGGTGCGCACTGTTGTCCCCGTCCCCGGCTCCGAGAAGGGGTCCATCGGAGGTAAGGGTGTCGCGCTCGCGTTGTTCGAGGGGGCGCTGGCGCCTGCTCCTGTGTCGGGGTCGAAATTTGCGCCGACTGCTACTACCTGATAGTGGTATGTGATGCCTGGCGTGAGCGCAAGGTCGAGGTCAGCGAACAGGTCGGCAAGCGGGTCGCGCAGGAAAGCGATGGCGGTGCCCCGCTGAGAGGCGGGGTTGGGAGTACGCGAGCGGTAGATGCCGTAGCCAAGCCGTCGATTGTCGTCCACGTAGTCCCAGGTGAGGTCGATTTCGATGAGAGAGCCCTCTGGAGTAGCACGGCTCAGGGCGCGTCGCCCCATACGCTGCGGGTCTATCAGCCGTTTAACCACTTCCATCGCCTTCGCGGTTTCGGGCGAGGAGGAGCGCGTGACGCCGCGCGGCATCGTCCAGGCGACCGCCTCCAGGTTCTGCGGGGTTGCAGGTACCACCCCAGAGGCAATCGCCAGCGCGAACGACAGAGTGCTTACTTGCCCGGTGACAATGGAAACCTTCTTCTGGTCGTTCAGATAGCCGGGTGATGAGGCAACCATCGGATAGTCGTAGCCGCCGAGCAAGCCATCAATGCGGTAATAGCCGTTGCGGTCAGTGATTGCTACTGCAGAGCTGAGCGCGCCAGCGGCGAACACCCGTGCCCCCTCCAGCCCTCTGCCATCAGGACCGAACACCCTGCCCTCGACGCTGCCCTGCTGGTTCGTCGGGCTCAGCACGATGTGGGCGTTGCGCGTGGTGTCGTCGGTAAACACCTGCGCCAATACCACACCTGTCCAGTTCTGATCGCCGATGCGGGCGCTGGCGCGCACGTTGCGGAACCCTTCAGGCACTCCTGTCAGAAGAAAAGCTCCGTTGGTATTGGTGAGTGTCTCGCTGCTACCGTCTACCCACACCCTGGCGCCAACCACCGGGTTCTCGTCGATATCGGTCACCGTGCCGGCGACCATACCCACGTTCTTCTGCTCTCGCACAGCGCCACAGGCGCTCAGCAGGACGGCGCCTATCGCCAGAAGCCACAGCCATACTCCATTTTCCAGTCGTCCTCTCATGCGTCTTATCCACCTCGATTGGGCAAAAAATCTGAGGGCGTTCGCCTCGCAAACCTGTTCATCTGCTGGTGTGCAAGTGAAGTGGTTATTGTCCACCTTCTGCGACTGCGACGGTGCTCATACTTGGCTATTCCCCTAAGGGAGAGGTCCACCGAACGGTCAGAAGCGCGTGATTGACCCGGTCGATCTGCAGGTGAGACGCGCCTATCAGCCACTGCCACTGACCAGTTCGCCACTCGCAGGCGTAGATTCCTTGCGGCAATGACCACGCGAGGCGAAAACTCCCTCGCACATACACGACCTGGTATTTCCAGTCGGTGTCTTTGTGGATCAGTACCGCCAGCCCACTCGCGCCTCGTGGCAGGAAAGCCCCTAGGGTATAGCGCGGCTGGATGCTCAATCGCCGCTCCGCTTCCTGTACTGTGCCTGACAGGAGGGGCGCAGCGCGTAGGAAGCCGTCTGCATCGGGGATGACCGTGTTGGTGAGTACACGCGCCCGTATCTGTTGCACTCTTTGTCGCCAGACAGCGGACAACAGGTTCTCCGCCCACAGCCCTACACATGCTCCTCTCGAGAGAGGGGCGAACACTGCCACATGCACCGCCATACCCCAGCCGCGCGCTCGCTCCGCAGGCAACCCACGCGTGGTATCCAGCCTCAGGTCTCCCTGTAACTGCCAGAATAGCATATCACCACGCAAGTTCCCCTGCTGCACCCGATGCGTGTCCAACAAGCTGAACCCCAGTACGAGGTTGCCCTCGCCCTGCCTTGTCCGCAACGGTATAGACTGTTCGAGTGTCCACGAAGTTACCTCCGAGTTGTTCATGTTGGCGTCCACAACATACTCGCGGAAGTAGCGGATGCCAGTGCTCTGGCTGTCCAGATAAAGTTGCGCCGCGCCAGGTGAGCCGGTATAGTTTTGCACTGCGCCGCGCAGATACGACAAGCGGTATCTACCAGAAGTGATGGACACTCGGACTTGCCACACTGTATGGTAGTAGGCATGCGCCTCAGTGAACTGTATCTCGGGCAGCGGCTTACGGCTGCCCCACTCCAGCGGCATGACGTTAGTGGAGGCGGCAATCTGATATTGCACGGTCAACCGCGCTGGGGATGCCTCTTGCCTTCCCTGAGTCAGCGCCTCCACGATATGCGTCTCAGTGTACAGGGGTGGTAAGAGAAGGGACTGGGCGTGTGCCATCCCGCTCAGCCAAACAGGGAGCCATATTATCCACCTGAGAGGACCTCTTGTGCTCATCACTATCAGTCAGCTTGCAGGCGATGCAGGATACCATAGCCGAAATAGGCGATAGTACGCCCTCTTCTTCAGGGGGAGAGACTCTGCCTGAGCATCGCCCCCCCCGTTAGTGTCGCCTGCTCAGCCCCTGAACCTCCCCAGCCACAGCGACTCCAGTGTCTCAAATGTATCATCTGCATACTTGATAACCACTGTGTCGCCGAGGTCTGGCAGACCCAGGTCGCGTGCCTTGCCGATTTGGGCGAGTGTTGCGCCGCTGGGGGTAGTAATAGTACCTCGTACTGTGTTGCCTGACACAGTTGCTCGCAGTATCACTCCAGAAGGCTGATATTCTGCCCGTACAGTGCTACTTGCTACTTCCACTGTTGCCAGCTGCACCAGCTGAGACCGCCATTCAGCGATGATGGTCTTGTCCCCTCTGCGCAATGTCGAGATGATAGTAACTACTGGTGGAGCCGCATCAGGAGCAAACACCGCCCGCAGGTTCTCAATCTGCGTGGTGATGCCAGAAGCATTGAACTGCCCTGTGAAGGTGATTTCTCCTTTCGGGAACCTCTCCAATCGTTCTCCCAAGTCACCTGTATACGGGCGAGGGTTCAGCCAGTCAGCTGATACTCGCCCCGAGTAGGTTCCCCGCATCCCGCGGAGTAGTACCTCTGCGGAGACAGCGGAGAGCGCCGCACTGCTCGGAGCGGAGGGGCTGGGATAGTCTGCGAACTTTGCCCGAAGATTGGTCAAATCTAGCTTATCGCTCGCAACGGTCTGCAGGGACATCTGCTCTGCCGTCAGTACCACAGGTACCAGATTGCCGTTGGGCAGTCGCTTGAGCTGCGCGTTGACGTTGGTGATCTGTGCTGTAGTAGGTCTTGCCGAGAGAGAGAGGCGTAGCGAGTTCGCCTGCAGCGTGGTGAGAGAGTTCTCCTCATTCCAGTGCGGCTCCCAGGTCATCCTCAACCCCTGAGCGGAGATGTCTCCGTAGAGAGTATTCAGTGTACCCGCGATGGTCATCTCCTTCAGGGAGGTTCGCTGCTCTGCGCTGGCGTCTTCTGCTATCTTCGCTGTGCCCTCGCCTGTGAAGCGGATAGGGCTGCTCAGTTCGGGGTCACTCAGGGTGGCGTTTTGCAAGCGGAAGGTGAAGTCACGCGAGCCTGGGTTCCAGGTCATCTGCAGTTGCCCCTGATAGCTCAGACCAGTCGCTGTAGCATTCAGGGAGTAGCCTCCCGCCACAGGCGTGAACACTAACCCCTTGAGCGGATTCTGGCTGCGGAGAGTGAGCTGCACCGGTTCGTTGTAGATACCCTCCATCCGCACAGACCATGTCGTGCCCTCCTGCTGTGCAGATAGCCGATACAGGCGCCATCTGTCACTGCGGCGATACTCGTACACCCCAGGGGGCTCTCCCTCGAGAGAAACCACCACGCGCAACAAATGCTCTATACGGGTGGTAAACCCTGCTGTGGCATCCAGCTGCCTGCTGAGCGCCTCCTGAGCATCCGCAACGCTGTCCAGAATGCCCTCCATATCGAAGCCAGCCCGCTGGGCGGACAGAGTGGTATCGCGCACCAGTTGTACCATCTCTTTCGCTTGCTGGGCGGTAGGCGGTGTTTCTCCGCCATCACCGCCACCGCCGACGCTACCACCGCCACAGCCAGTAGACACTATGAGAATACCAGGGATGAACGCGCAAAGAACGATCAGTATCCTCCGCCAGAACTGCATCGTACGCCTCCGAACCAGATTCTGCAAAAACGTCACATAGACGTCATCTAGATTTTCGGCGTCCTGTTCCTTCTCCTGCAGCACAGTAGAAGAAATTTTCTCTTCTGTTTCTGGGGTATAATACGCCTGCAAACCTCTGCGAGCAGCAAGTAGTA
>JANWYZ010000253.1 GCA_025054895.1 bacterium
GGACGGTTTGGTCGCGACGGAGCGCGACCCTCCAGCGCCGTTTGCCTGTCATGCTGAGCCGAAGGCGAAGCATCTCGGAGATTCTCCGTCCCGCTTAGAATGACATGGCGCACCGGAGCAACAGGGCATGTGTAAACACACCTTTGCAGCCCGGCGGAAGCCTCGCCCACCAAACAGGTGGTCATTCTTGCAATATCTGCGCAGCGCGACGTAATTCTTCGACGTTGCGCACCGTGAGCGTCTGAGCCTCCACCACCGTGCGCTTGATGAGCCCGCTCAGCACGTCGCCGGGGCCCAGCTCTAAGAAGAGCCTCGCTCCCAATTCCCACATCCGGAACACGCTTTCCTCCCAACGCACCGCATGGAGCAGTTGTTCGGTCAGCAGAGCTGTGAAGTCGGTTTTGACATCCAGCACGTCCGCCGTGCGGTTCGCTACTACGGGTATCTTCGGTGGGCGGAAAGCAGTCTCTTGCAAAACCTGCCGAAACCGTTCGGCGGCGGTTTGCATCAACGGCGAGTGGAACGCCCCGCTTACGCGCAGAGGTACCACGCGCTTTGCGCCTCTCGCTTTACATAATTCGCTTGCGTGGGTGACGGCGTCTACCTCGCCTGAAATCACCACCTGCCCCGGGCAGTTGTAATTTGCCACGCACACCACACCGGTAGAAGATGCTTGTATGCACGCCGCCTCTACCGCTTCTGCATCCAAACCCAGCACCGCCGCCATCGAGCCCGGGGCGATTTCGGCGGCAGCCTGCATCGACTCGGCGCGCGCTCGCACCAAACGCAGCCCATCCTGCCACTGTAGCACACCAGACGCCACCAGAGCAGCATATTCGCCCACGCTGTGTCCCGCCACACAGACGTGGATCAGCTCCAGCAACTCGTTCAGAGCTTGCCATTTTGCTTCTCCTGTTTCAATCAGGGCGGGTTGGGCGTGGACTGTTTGGCGCAGTTCCTCCTCGCTTCCTTCAAAGCATAGAGTGCTCAGGCGATAGCCCAGTATCTCGTCCGCCTCTTCATAGACCCTTTGCGCCGATGCAAACGCTTCGGCAATCTCTCTGCCCATACCTGGGGTCTGCGATCCCTGTCCCGGAAACACCAGCGCGTACACTCTCGCCCTCCTAATACGCCCACCGTAGCACACAGGCTCCCCACGTTAATCCTGCGCCGAAGCCAACTACTACCGCCACATCGCCCTTTTTCAGCCGACCCTGCGCCCACGCCTCATAAATGGCGATGGGTATAGACGCCGCCGAGGTGTTGCCGTAGCGGTCTACGTTAACAAACACCCGTTCCATAGGCAGATTTAACCGTTCCGCTGCCGCCTGAATGATACGGATGTTCGCCTGGTGGGGGATGAAGAGGTTCACCTGCTCGGGGGAGATACCAGCCTTCTCCAGAGCTTGCACTGACACCTCGCCCATGATGGTGACAGCGAACTTGAACACCTCGCGCCCGCGCATGTGTACGGTATGTCGTTTGCGGGCGATCGCTTCGGGGCTGAGTGGCTCGCGCGTGCCTCCTGCAGGCACATGGAGTAGCGGCGCGCCCGTTCCATCCGCGCCCATCACACCCGAAAGCACGCCATAAGGCTCCTCCACCGGAGTTAACACTACCGCCCCTGCGCCGTCGCCGAACAGCACGCAGGTAGCGCGGTCGTCCCAGTTCACCTGGCGCGACAGGATGTCCGCGCCAATCACCAGCACACAACGGTACGCCCCCGTTTCTACCGCCTGCGCCGCAATCCACAGCGCGTACACGAAACCCGAGCAGACCGCGTTCAAGTCAAAGGCAGCAGCGCGAGCCGCCCCGATTTTTGCCTGAACCAGACATGCCGTAGCAGGCCAGGGCATATCGGGAGTGGCGGTAGCAACCACAATCAGATCCACCTCCTCCGCGTGCTTCCCTGCGCTTTGCAATGCGTGGCGCGCCGCCTGTGCAGCGAGGTCGGAAGTGGCAACTGACGGGGGGGCGATGCGTCGCTCACGGATGCCGGTACGGGTGACAATCCATTCGTCGGTGGTGTCGATGCGTCGTTCCAGGTCGTGGTTAGTAAGAACTTTATCTGGGATGCCAACGCCTACACCGACAATGCCCGCCCGCACTTTACTGCGCATCGGTTCCGTTCTCCTGCAGGAGGAAAGGTAGGGTGCTGAGTAAGGCAGTTTGCTGGAGCATTGCGTTTTCGATGCGCTCTGCCATCCGTTCCTGCACAGAGCGTACGGTCAGACGCACGCCGTTGGCGATTGCACTGGCATGAGAACGCCCATGCCCAATGACGCATACGCCACGCACGCCCAGCAAGTGCGCTCCTCCGTACTCGGCGTAATCGGTGCGCTGTTTGAGCCGACGGATGACGCCTTTCAGCAAGCCCAGTGGTATCACCAGCAAGGGGTTGCGTCGCACCTCCTCCTCGATCAGGCTCACCATAAAGCTGGCGGTTCCTTCGCCGATTTTGAGAGCGACGTTGCCCACGAATCCGTCGCATACTACCACATCTGCCTTCCCTTCAAACACGTCTTTGCCCTCGATGTTGCCCACAAAGGGCAATCCGCTCTGGTGCAGCAGCTTGTGCGCCAGCTTCACCACCTGATTACCCTTGCCCTCTTCCTCGCCGTTGCTCAGCAGACCCACTTTGGGGTCGGGTATGCCCAGTATTACCTGCGCGTACACCGAGCCCATAATAGCGAACTCCAGCAGGTGCGAGGGGTCGCAATCTACGTTGGCTCCTGCGTCAATCAGCACGAATCGCCCCTTCTTGCTGGGTATTGCTGCAGCGATAGCAGGACGGTCGATCCCTGGAATACGCCCGATTTGCAGAGCAGCTACCGCCATGGCTGCACCGCTATTGCCTGCTGAGAAGAAGGCGTCCGCCTCTCCTTCCTGCACCATCTGAGCACAGACCACAATGGAGGCGTCGCGTTTGCGTCGGATGCCCTGCACTGGGCTCTCACCCATCTCGATAACCTGCGAGGCATGGCGCAGATGCACATTGGAGGGCACGGAGGCTCCCCGCAGTTCGGCAGAGATGCGCTCGTGGTCGCCTACCAGCGTGATATCCACAGCGGGCATCTCGTGGGCAACTGTCAGACATCCCCGCACCACCTCCTGCGGGGCGTGGTCGCCTCCCATCGCGTCCACAGCGATACGTATGGCAGAAGCGGTAAGCGCCATCAAAGCCGCGACTATCCCTTGCGCTCTCGCTTACGCTTGACCAGAACAGCCTGTCTGCCCTTGTAGTAGCCGCATACCGGACAGGCAGTGTGTGACAGGTGCGCGCCAGGGCAATCGGGGTTGTTGGTTGGGCAACGCCCTATTTTGACCACCGTTGCAGCATTCAGGGTATAGTGAGTGCGTCGTTTCGCTGTTCGCGCGTGCGAATGTCGTCGCTTGGGTAAAGCCACTGTCTCACCTCTTCCGATAAAAATTGCCGATATATTATATCACGAGTCAAGCCTCTTCCATCTGGGTGAGCAGCTTCGCGAGCGCAGCGAAAGCAGGATGCCCTGCTGGTCGCTCGCAGGAGCACTCGCCCTCGTTCAGGTCCGCGCCGCAGGTTGGGCACAGTCCTTTACACTCTGCATCATGCAATGGCTTGATGGGCAAGGCGACCAGCAACATCTGCCGTATCAGCTCCGTCAGGTCCAGGATGTTGCCTTCCAGAAAGAGCGTATCGCCCTTCTCCGGCACAATGGTCACCTGTGGGTGTTCGAACGGGCGGGCAGCAATCGCACGCAGCTCCACCTGCTCTTCTACCTCGCAAAAGAGAGGCATCTCGAAAAGACGCAGACATCGGCTGCACTCCAGCTCCACGCTGGTATGCAAGAAACCGCGTACCAGCAGCAAGTCGCCTGTGTTGGTAAAGCGCAGGTTGCCCTGAATGGGCACGAGCACGTGTAAATCCTCGATAGAGCCTGGAGGCTCATCCACTTCATACGACATCTGCTTGCCGACGTGTTGGGCAATCTCGGTTAGGTCCAGTCTCACGGGGAACTCCCCCTCTCTCGGGTAATATATGTTACTTTTGCAAGCCCTGCATAAGCTGAAGAGGACGCCGCATCAGTCACGTCCTCCTTATCAAACAGCAGCACCTATATTTTGACACGAAAACCACGCACACTGATATACTTGTTTCTCTCAGTAAAGCAGCTCCCGCGTTTGTATATTCGCAGTGGGTAGAGCGGTACTCCTGCAATGCACAGAATCGCTGATTCGCAGGTAAAGACATCTATGCTGCGGTGTGCGATGTGAATAGCATCTTCGAGGAGCTGGGCTTGCCTAAGCCGAATAAAGA
>JANWYZ010000254.1 GCA_025054895.1 bacterium
AGTATTGCCGTGATGGATATGCGCTTCTATCATCGCCGCCAGCAAATTATGCGCTGCTGTCACCGCGTGCAAGTCGCCGGTGAAGTGAAGGTTGATATCGTCTGCCGGGTACGCTTGCGCTTTCCCCCCGCCCGTACCACCGCCTTTGACTCCGAAGATGGGCGCCAGCGACGGCTCGCGGATGCACACTGCGGCTCGATGTCCAATTCGGCGCAAGGCATCACCGAGACCAATAGTGGTGACGGTTTTTCCTTCGCCTGCGGGCGTGGGGGTGATAGCGGTCACCACAACGAGCTTTCCCTGCGGCTGAGACGTCAGTCTCTCCAGTGCGCTCAAGTGTATCTTCGCTTTATACTCGCCGTACAATACCAGCTCCTCATCGAGCAACCCAAGCTGTTTTGCGACATCGCGGATGGGTAACGGCATGTTGACCTCCTCTTTCCGGTAGACGCTCTCAGTAACTTCACCGCATGGCAAACGGGTTCCTACCGGTGACCTCAGTATAAGCGGCTACTCCTCTGAAGCAGGCGAGGCTTCGACTGGGCTGACGCTCGGCATCGGAAAGCCCAGCGCATGATAGCCTGCACCACAGCACTCTGGACAGAATAATATCAGAAAGCGTCCGGGGCGTTCCGGGTGAGGTAGTCGCACTACCCCTGGCAAACTATAATCCACCGGAGGCTGAAGGAGCGCGAGTTCGATGTGTGGATGCAGCGCGCAGAGGTAGTGCACCTCCACTGGCTGTTGCTCTCTTGACGTGCGGCGACGGTACAGCGTTCTCGTGCGCCAGCGATGCCCGTTGGGAAGCAGATATACCTGATGGATGCGTATCCAGCGAAACACGTGCCGGCGCAGTTCTCGCCGTGAGACGGGTTCTTCGGGTTGCTCTCTCATGCGTTCCTCCCTTACGGAATATTCGGCAACTGTGGATGTCGCCTTGAGAACTCCAAAAACTCTGCAAAATTTCCATCAAATCACTTGACAATCATATACTCAAGTGGTATAATAATGCACGGAACAACATGAGAGAAAAACTTCCGAGAGAAGCACTCATCGGAGCGGAGGACAGATATGGGAAAGACTGTAGGGATTGACCTGGGCACGACCAACTCGGTGGTTGCGGTTATGGAGGGCGGCGAGCCAGTAGTCATCCCCAACGCCGAGGGAAGCCGCCTCACCCCGTCGGTGGTAGCGTTCACCAAAACGGGCGAGCGGCTGGTGGGGGCTGCCGCCAAGCGACAGGCGATTATCAACCCCGACCGCACCATCATCTCAATCAAGCGCAAGATGGGGACGCGCGAACGCATCCGCATCGACGATAAAGAGTACACGCCCGAAGAAATCTCGGCGATGATTCTGCAGAAGCTGAAGGCGGATGCGGAAGCGTACCTCGGTGAAAAGGTGGATGCGGCGGTGATTACCGTACCCGCTTACTTTAACGACGCGCAACGCACCGCGACCAAGAACGCAGGCGAAATTGCCGGGTTGAAGGTGCTGCGCATCATCAACGAGCCGACCGCCGCCTCGCTCGCCTACGGATTGGACAAGAAGTCTAACGAGACCATCCTGGTGTTTGACCTGGGTGGCGGTACGTTCGACGTGTCCATTCTGGAAGTGGGCGACGGTGTGTTCGAGGTGAAAGCTACCTCGGGCGATACGCACCTCGGCGGCGACGACTTCGACATGCGCATCGTTAACTGGGCGGCGGATGAGTTCAAGAAGGAGACAGGCATCGACCTGCGCAAAGACCCGCAGGCATTGCAGCGCCTGCGCGAGGCGGCAGAGAAGGCGAAGATCGAGCTCTCCAGCATGGTGGAGACCGAGATAAACCTGCCCTTCATCACCGCCGACGCCGACGGTCCGAAACACTTGCTGTACAAGCTGACACGTGCTAAGTTCGAGGAACTGACCGCTGATCTGGTGGAGCGACTGAAGGGTCCGTTCCATCAGGCGTTGTCGGACGCAAAGCTGGACGTGAAAGACATCGACGAGGTCATTCTCGTTGGAGGCGCTACGCGCATGCCTTGCGTGCAGGAGCTGGTGCGCAAGCTGGCGGGCAAGGAGCCGAACAAGGGCGTCAACCCCGACGAGGTGGTCGCCATCGGCGCGGCGATTCAGGCGGGCGTGCTCGGCGGCGAGGTCAAAGACGTGGTGTTGCTGGACGTGACGCCTCTGTCGCTGGGTATCGAGACGCTGGGCGGCGTGTTTACCAAGCTCATCGAGCGCAACACCACCATCCCAACGCGCAAGAGCGAAATCTTCACCACCGCCGCCGACGGGCAGACCGAGGTGGAGATCCACGTGCTGCAGGGCGAGCGCGAGATGGCGCGCGACAACAAGACGCTGGGGCGGTTCCACCTGACGGGTATTCCGCCTGCGCCGCGTGGCGTGCCCAAGATCGAGGTCACCTTCGACATCGACGCCAACGGCATCCTGCACGTATCGGCGAAGGACCTGGGCACGGGCAAGCAGCAGGCGATTACCATCACCGGCTCCAGCAACCTGACGCGCGACGAGATTGACCGCATGGTCAAAGAGGCGCAGGCGCACGCGGAAGAAGACCGCCGACGCCGTGAGGAAGCCGAAGTGCGCAACCAGGCAGACTCGCTGGCATACCAGACCGAGCGCATGTTGCGCGACCTCGGCGACCGCGTGCCCTCTGACGAGAAGCTGCGCATCGAGCAGGCAATCTCTGACCTGCGCGACGCAATCAACAAGAACGACATCAGCCTCATCCGCCAGCGGATGGAGGCGCTGCAGCAGGAATCGTACCGCCTCTCGCAGAGGCTGTATGAGCAGGCGTCGCAGACCTACGCTGGAACGGGCGCACAGACGAGCAGCAGCTCCAGCTCGCCCGGCGACGGCGAGGTGATTGACGCCGAATTCAAGTCCGAGTAACGGATACAACCTGTCCGCGGTTACCCGCGGGCAGACGAGATAGCGCCATAAACTTCGACGACGAAGGAGGTGACCAACGATGGCATTGGTGCGCTGGGAGGACCCTGTGGAGATGCTGAATCGCTTTGAGCGAGAAATGAGCCAGTTGATGAATCAGTTCTTCGGCAATGCGGTAGCACGCCGCAGCGAGCCGAGCCTGCCTCGCGTATGGGCGCCGGCAGTGGATGTGCGCGAGGACGACAATGAAATCACCATCAACATGGAACTGCCCGGCGTGAAGCCCGAAGAGGTGGAGATCGAGCTGACGGGCGACACGCTGTGCGTGAAGGGCGAGCGCAAGTTCCAGGATGAAGAGCGCCGTAAGGACTACGTGCGCATTGAGCGCGCGTATGGTACGTTCCAGCGTTCGTTCACACTGGGCGCGCCCATCGACGCCGAGAAGGTAGCGGCGCACTACAAGGACGGCGTGCTGACTATCACCCTGCCCAAAGCGGAGCAGGTGCGTCCGAAGAAGGTACAGGTGAAGGCGGGGTAGTCTCCAGCTTCACCTGCTGAAGTGAGAGGGGCAGGGCGGACAGGGGCTGCCCTGCCCCATTTGATAGATAGCCGTACAGCGGCTTCGAGCCGTAACCCTGTCATGCTGAGCGACCTGGAGGGCGAGGCTCCTGCCGAGCCGTAACCCATTGTCACGCTGAGCCGAGGGTGAAGGAGGTCTGAGAGCCTTCGCTTCGCTCAGAGTGACAAGCAAGAGAGTGTGGAAGGCGAGGTTCTGTCTGAGCCATACTTCATGTCATGCTGAGCGACAGCGAAGCATCTCAGTGTGGCGGTACTACGAGATTCTTTGCTTCGCTCAGAATGACCGTTCTGGTCGCGACGGAGCGCGACCCTCCAGCTGTTGCTATCGTCTGGAGGGTGAGGCTCCTGCCGAGCTGTTGCAGCGCACTGAAGTGCGCGCTGCAAGCATGACCGCTCGTAGTGCAGGCTTCAGCCTGCAAGGGGCGTACGACGAATGTGTCATGCTGAGCCGAAGGCGAAGCATCTCAAGGCAGCAATGAGCAGGAGATTCTTCGTTCCCCTCCGAAAGACATGGATACAAAGGAGCAAAATATACCCGCAGAATGGCGCACATGCGGACAAACAGGATTCTGCTCGCAGGGGTTGTCCTCGCCAGCCTGTGGCAGGCAGGCTGCCTATCCCATCAGCACTCCAACCAGACCTCGAACGCCGAAATCCGCTTCTGGAATGGCTTCACCGGTCCCGACGGCGCAACGATGGAGAAGATTGTCCAGCAGTTCGAGCGCGACACGGGTATCCGCGTGAAGATGCAGATTATCCCCTGGGGCACCTACTACGATAAGCTGGTGCTCAGCCTCGCCTACGGCGGCGCGCC
>JANWYZ010000255.1 GCA_025054895.1 bacterium
ACCACAAAAGGGATCTAAGACCACTTCGCCTGGACGAGTATACTGCAGGATAAAAGCTCTTACCACGTTGTGGGGCTTTTTAGCCCAGTACTTGTGCATAGAATAAATACCTGTGTATGGTGCAGGAGGCGGCGGGCAAAAGCTGCTAGACGGAGCAGTATATTGTACGGCGGAAACAGCGGTCGCGTCAAACAGATTCATCTGGGATGTTCCTTTCCTCCTGCTGATAGACATAGTGCTTGCTCCCCCACCAGTTCAGAGCATCTGCTGCTACGCTTATTATAGCAGGGTAGCAAAGCCAGAACAAGACACAGAGCAAGCATGTCGCCTGGTTGTTCGTTAGGGTATACTTTCCTTCGGCAAGCTGATAGGAAAGGGAGGCGGTATGCAGAGAACATTTGTGATGATTAAGCCCGACGGGGTGCGTCGGGGACTGGTTGGCGAGTGTATTCGCCGCTTCGAGCAGCGCGGGCTGAAGATAGTGGCGCTGAAGATGCTGATACCTTCGCGAGAATTGGCAGAGAAGCACTACGCGGTGCATCGGGAGAAGCCCTTTTACGCGGAACTGGTGGAGTTCATCACTTCGGGCCCGGTGGTGGCGATGGTAATCGAGGCGCCAAACGCCATCCCGCTGGTGCGGACGATGATGGGCGCGTTAGACCCCCTTCAGGCGCAACCGGGCACCATCCGGGGCGATTTTACCTGCGACAAGCAGATGAACATCGTTCACGGTTCGGACTCGCCCGAAACCGCCGAGAGCGAGATCGCGCTGTGGTTCTCGCCGGAGGAGCTGGTTTGCTGAATGTGCTTCTGCCTTCGGGGCGATGTGACGACATATACGCAACATGGTGATACGGCAGATTCTGTGGGCAAGCGTGCTCTCCTTCGTGCTCAGGAGCAGACATCGCCAGAGACATCTCCTGTTTCGATGGATAGACAGGATAGCGAAGCTTGCCCGCCTGTTGCCGGTGAGTATAGCCTGTAAAGAGGTACGCCGGGTATTCCGGGTTATTCCTGCGCAGGCGGCGGCGTATCCAGTGTTTCCAGGTGGATTACGCCCGTAAAGAAGAATTTCGCCAGCTCTTACGCCGGTGTTTCCCTCTGGCAGACTGGGTGTAGCGCTCGGTCAGAACTCCGCCTCCACAGCGACCTCCCCCGAATAGCCTGTAATGTCCACATCGCCGCGCCGGGGATCAAAACGGTCGTATGGCAGTCCGTTCACCCGCACCGCACGGACAGGCAGGCTATCGGGATGGCGGAAGCGCACCAGAACCTTTGGGGGTTGAGTTCGCAATCGTAAATCCACCTTCGCCTTGATGCGTTGTCCTTCATCCGAGACATGGTAGCTGACACCTGCCGTGCCGTAGCGCGTGCACACGCCTGTGGCTGCTATCGGTTTGTCGGCGCGGAACCACGCACGCGGTATCGCTCGCCCCAGATGGAGTACCTTTTCGCTGGCATACACGAACATCGCCCGCAACCACGAGACCGCGTTCGCCTCGTCGCTGGTTTTGAAGTGCGCCGCGTTGGAGTAGCCGAGCACGGGCGCTGGATGTTCTACCATCGCGTTAATCTCTTCGCGGTAGCAGGCGCACCAGGCGTTAAAGAACATCCAGATGAAAATCTCCGGCTCATCGCGATCCAGATGCGGCATGAGACCAGCCAACAGATTAGGCTGGATGGAGAACCCCGCGCGGTCAAACCAGTTCGCCTCGAAGTCGGGAATCAGGTATCCATACGGCGGCGATGGATACCGATTGTCCTGGAAATCGTCCAGAATCCAACCTGCCTGCACGCTGTCGGCGTCGTACAGTCCGCTGATCAGCAGGTACACAGAGCCTTCCAGCACTTCACGAATCCACCCCACATCGCGCCTGCGCTGGTAGAGGCGGCTGGGGTAATGCGGAACCCATCGTCCGTCGCGCAGGCGTACCAGCGGAGTGTGTTGCCGCATCGTTTCAAAACCGCGAATCAGGTCGGCGCGATAGGCGTCCGCTTCTCGCCAGATGCGCGCCGCCTCGGGATGCCCGATAGCCTCCAGCGCTTTCGCTGCGGTATCCACACCCCGCCAGGTCAGCGCGTTGGTAGAGAGCCAGTAGTGGAAATCGGTCACATCCTCCAGGCTCCCTGCAGGCAGAAAGCCGTACTCCCATCCACGCGAGTGGGGCAAGGCGCGCATGGTATTGCGTCGCTGGCGAAATACCCAGTCACACCCCGCAATCAGCGAGGGCGCTATACGGTTCAACCACTCGGCGTCGCCCGTCAGGAAGTAATGCATGCCGATGCACCACAACGCCCAGCCGTGATGCTGGTTGTATGCGCCGCATTCAAAGCCGCCCGCCCCGAAGTACATCCCTTCGTAGTCGGTGAAATTGCCCGGCTGGGGTGCGGTTCCCTGGTACTTGATCCACAGTTCGATGCGCCTGCGCGCCTCCTCGTGCAGTCCGCGCTGGTCCAGCTCGTGCGTGATCATGCACGCCTCGTTGGTGAAGTTGCCGTAGGTAGAGGTGCCGACAGAGGTGTTGATGAGCCCGCCGCCGTCGGGCATGACAGCGTCGGTAATCAGCACATGGTTCAGGTGCGCGGCGTGTAAGGCGGTCAGGTGCGGTTCGGGACAGGTCAGTTGCGCTCCTTGTTTCGCCTGCGCCCGCCAGAAGGCGACCACCTCGCGATAGCACTGCTCGAAGTTCAGGTCCTGCAGAGCCTGCAGTTCGTGGGGCTGGTCGATGGCGATATAGGGTATCTTCAGCAAGAGGTCGCACGTCTCGCCGGGCTGCAGGGTGCGGCGGAAAACAATCTGTCGTTCCTGCACCTCGGGCGACAGACTACCTTCCCAGCGTGCGCGAAACGCCTTTCTCCCGTTCCACTCCGAAAGGATATGATTGCCCTCCACAAACAGGGCGTCTCGCTCACTGCGAGGAACCAGATAGTCGTCCTGATGCCCGTTGCTCGAATAGGCGTTGTGCGACCTGCCCGAACGATGGGAGTAAGACAGAGGCAGTTCCGCTACCTCAGGCGCGTCGCCACGGTTCTCGAAGCGGAACCGTACCATGGCTACGACCGTATCATCGCTGGCGAGCGACTCGTCGGAGATGGGGCGATCCAGCGGTACGGCAAAACTCTTTTGTTCTATACCAACGTCGCCGTCGCGCGCCTGAATGTTGTACGCCAGCACCGGCGGCGTTTCGGTGTAACGGGCGATGATACTCTTGCGTTCCAGACCGAAGAAGAAGCGTCCGTTGCCTTCGCACAGGAAGCGCCCGGTATCCTTTGCAGGGACGCGTGTTACGTTCCACTTGTGTAACACCAGGTCGCCGTTCGCTTCCAGCCAGAACCGCTGGCGGTTGTGTTTACAGCCCAGGTTGTAGCTCACCACGTGAGGGCGTGGCTGTCCGTAAAACGCTCCGGCGTAGGTTTGCTCGCGACGCTCCCGCACGCGCTGGTTGAGAGTCTTTGCTCCCTCGATGCGCTTCCGGTAGTCCTCAAAGTGCGCGGGGTCATCGGCGAAGGTGACATAGAAGCCCTTTTCGGCGTACCAGACGGGTCCCTGTTCCTTCAGGCTTTGCAGGGAGATGGTGAATACATCGTCATCCAGCGCGAAGGTGACGTGCCCTTCGTCGCCACAGTAACGGTGAGCCGGCTTCATGTGGAAAACAGTCACTTCGAAGGCGCGTGACCGTTCGGGTAACAGCGCGATGCCTTCCCCATGCAGTCGCGTTCCGCTCAATGGGCGTATTTCTACCACCTGCGTATTGTAGGTACTCAAACGGATGGCGTTTGTGGGCGTGAGTCTGCCCGCGTCCAGTTCCACACGCAACCGGCTGATGGTTGGCTCGGAGGTGGTGAACAGGTTGACCTCCGCTATCTGCGTAGGGTCAGGGGCGTCTATCCTTATCCCCAGCGTCCGCCGAAAGTCCACGTCATAGTCACCTGCTTCGGGAAACTCCTCGCTTAGCGCCGCGAAAGAGACCAGCAGAGTGTACTCGTTCTCACGTTGTATCAGGATTGCCGCCTTCTGCCACTCGCTGTTAAACTGGTCGTCCACATCATACCAGCCGAAAGCGCAGGGGTTCTCCACGTCGCGCCCCGCCTCGAGGCGCGTTTGGGGCCAGGTTTTACGCAGGTAGAAGATGCCTAAGCCATCAGGCGCGCACGCATGAAAGCGTACCCGGATTCGCGCGATGTCGCGTGGCTCCTCGAAACGGTATTCTCCGGGGGCGCAGTTGGGCAGCGCGAAAGGCGCGATATCAAATGGCTGCATGTCTACCTCCTCACCAGCGCTCTG
>JANWYZ010000256.1 GCA_025054895.1 bacterium
CCTGCGCAGGCAGGTTTTCCTACTCATAGCCCACCATTTCAATGGTGGGCTATCAGGGAGGTAATCCCAAATTCACAACTTAACAGAGCACTAGTCACACATCAGGTCGCAAACCTGCAGGAAAGCTTCCACTACGCGCGGGTCGAACTGTGTGCCTGCACAACGCTGAATCTCTGCCTTTGCTTCTTCTACACTCAAAGGCTCCTTCCACGGCGCGCCGTGCCTCAAGATGTCATACACTTCTGCCACTGCAATAATACGCGCTCCCAGAGGTATTTGCTCCCCAGTCAATCCATCCGGATAACCAGTACCGTCCCAGCGTTCGTGGTGGTGCTTGATAGACGGTAGCGTTGGTTGCAGCGCCTGCACCGCGCTCAATATCTCTAAAGCCAGCGTGGCATGCTGGCGCATGATTCTGATTTCATCCTCGCTTAGCCTGCCCAGCTTCCCCAGAATGTTTTCCGAGATCGCCACCTTGCCGATATCGTGCAATTCCGCCGCACGACGCAGATGTAACAGCTCTTCGTCGCTCATGCCCAGCTTCTCACCGGTAGCCACAGCCAGTACCGCTACCCGTGCGCTATGGAGGTCCGCTCCCTTTTCGCGCATCGCCGCTACGCGCACCAGCGCCCTGACAGTATCGTTGACTACTCGGTCGACCGCTTCATGCATGGCTTACCTCACCTCCCAGGCACTGATCTATGGCGCACGCTACCGCCTGCACCAGTGCCCCCACTTCTGCTTCCAGCAGGGTGCGAGGGTCTATAACCACCTCGTCCTGCTCGATGCGGGTAAAGACAGCGGGTTGCTGCCAGCGCAAGGCACGCGCCAGTTGCTGTGCGCCCATTTGCAACGGTCGCAGGCAGACCAGCGTTGTAGGCAGCTGCTGACCGGGCAGGCTTCCACCGCCCACAGCCGACATGCCTGCCCGCAGATGCACCACTATCTTCTCCGTGGGCAACACTGCCTGTAACCGCCGCCTTAACCGCCGCGCCCGCCTCTGGATTTGTTCAGCAGACATCGCCAGCGTGCGCAGCACAGGTATCTCGCGTATCGCCTCCTGTGGGTTCAGGTAGAGGCGCAAAGTCGCCTCCAGCGCAGCTAGCGTCATCTTGTCCACACGTAGCGCGCGGTGTAGTGGATGTCTCCGAATGCGCTGCACAATCTCTTTGCGTCCCAGCACAATGCCCGCCTGAGGACCGCCCAGCAGTTTGTCGCCGCTACAGGTCACCACATCGCAACCCGCCTGCACGCTCTCCTGCAGGGTCGGCTCGTGTTCCAGTCCGAACTGCTCGGTAGCCACAAGGCAGCCGCTGCCCACGTCGTCCAGCACGGGCAGGCTGTACCTGTGCGCCAGCGACGCCAGTTCCCTTGCGGATACCTCTTCGGTAAAACCCACAATACGGAAGTTACTGGGGTGACAACGCAACAGCAGGGCGGTATCGGGAGTAATGGCTCGCTCGTAGTCCTGCAAGCGCGTGCGGTTAGTTGTGCCCACCTCCACCAGCCTCGCTCCGCTCTGCGCGATAATGTCGGGCATACGGAACGCCCCGCCGATTTCTACCAGCTGCCCGCGTGAGATGATGACCTCTCTGCCCTGCGCCAACACCGTTACAGCCAGCAGCACCGCTCCCGCATTGTTGTTGACAACGGTAGCGTCTTCCGCGCCAGTCAATCGGCAAAGCAGCTCACGCACATGCTCGATGCGGTCGCCGCGCTCGCCGGTTTCGCGGTCAATCTCCAGCATCGAGTGCGCCTGCGCCACCTCCGATACCGCTCGGCGGGCGGCTTCTGCCAGCACAGCACGCCCCAAACCGGTATGCAGCACAACCCCTGTGGCGTTGATAGCATAGCGCAGAGTGGACGTACGCCAGCGTTCCACCGTCCGTACCACTTCATACGCCACCGACTCCAGGTCAACTGGCATCGCCTCACCTCGCCTGAGGCGATCGCGCATCTGTTCCAGCACCTCGCGCACGCAGTGTACAACCAGTTCCCGTCCGTGCGCGGCAATCGCCTTCCGCACCCGCTCATGCTGCAACAGGCGCGACACCGCAGGAAGCTGGCGCAGGTTAGACGGGCTGCCCTGTGTGCGCTGTGCTCCCATACGTGACCTTACTCGTTTGGCGGGAACTCCAGCTGAGCCCACCACTTCGGCTCGATGTCGGGGAAGATGTTGTCACGTTCCTCCGCCTCGCCCAGCGCGCCCCACTCTTCGTCAGCAGGCTCTTCGCCTCGCGCCACCCGCTCCAGCAGGTTCACCAGCATCTGGAACCGGTCAGCGTGCCACTGCGCCCGCAGCTCGGCGTAATCCCGCGCCGACCATGTGCTGATGAGAAACTGCCAGTCGGAAGATTGCAGTAACAGCAGTTCTCGGGCGATTTGCTTCAGGATGGTTTGTACTCTTGGCGTGTCACCATACTGCCGCGCCAGGCGTACCATCTCGCGCTCGGCGGGATAGATGCGTCTCCACGTCCACTCTGTCCACTCGTTCAACCACACCCAGTGATAGCCGCCCTCGCCCCACGAGCCTTCTGGTAGTTGCACTACCGTCTGCGGCGGGTGAAGCTGCAGGTATTTACCGCAGGTGATAGGATGGATGTCGGGATGCGTTTCCATTCCTCGACGTACCCAGTATAGCCACTCGGGTCCTTCAAACCACCAGTGTCCATATAGCTCGGTGTCGTACATGGCGGTCACGATGCCGCTTTGACCGGTGGATTGCACATGCTCGCTGAGCACCTCGTGTGCGAGGTCTACAAAATGTTTGGCGTGTTCCTGAATGCGCTCGAACGCCTTCGCCAGCTCGTAAGGCTGCTTTTTGCCCAGGTCGTCTTTGGGGCGGGAAATACGCCAGTAACGCAGTCCACCCGGGGGTTGTTTCTTATGGAACTCCAGGTAGTATTCATCGCCTGGGTAGCCGGAATCCGCGCTCCATACCTGCACGCCTGTACGCGGGTCGCGCGTGAAAACAGCAACAGGAGGCTTGGGTTCGCCGGAGGAGTTGACCAGATACACATGATACGGAGACTTTTCTACCTCCTCCGGACGGTACTGCACGTGGAACTGCTCCCACAGTTCGCGTAGAGGCTTGAACCGCTCGGCGTACACGCCTACTGCCTCGCCGCCTTTGAGCAGGTGCGAGTCAATAAAAAAGTACTCTATGCCGTTCTCGGCTAAAATCTCCTCTACGCCTTTGCGCAGCCAGGGGGCGGCGGGCTTTCCTTCGAAGTCCACCGGATAGCTCCAGCGGTAGCGTGGACGGTAAGCGCATTCAGGCAGCCAGAAGCCGCGCGGCGCCCTGCCAAATAACCGTTTGTACGTCTGCACCCCCTGTTTGATTTGCGCTTGCACCGCCTCATCGGTTCCCAGTAGAGGCAGGTAGCCGTGTGTGGCGGCGCTGGTTAGAATCTCAATGTGCCCGGCGTCTTGCAGGTCGCGGAACGCACCAATGATGTCCGAGCGATAGCGTTCTCGGAAATCTGTTAAAGTTTTGCTGAAAAAGCGATACCAGTATTCCGCCAGAGCCGCCATGCCGAGGCTCTTTTCGCTCAAAAACTCTTTGCGGTTCACCTCGGCGGCGGCGATTTTATCCTGCAGCCACGACTCGAACTCGCTGGCGAACGCCGGCTGAGCCAATTGTTCCGCCAGTACGGGGGTGATGCCGATGGTAAACTGCGGTGAGATGCCCTCCTTAATCAATCTATGACAGGTGTTCAACAGAGGTATGTACGTCTCGGCAGCGCTTTCCGATAACCAGTCCATGCCGTGCGGACTGCGCCCGTGCGCCAGCACGTACGGGATGTGAGAGTGCAGCACAAAGGCAAAGTAACCCAGTGCTCTTGCGTTTTCCAAATCTTCAAGCCTCCTTGCGTGTGCCTGCGGTTGCTGTTAGCATAGCAGTTTTACGGTGCAGATGTCAACCTGCTGCTGTTGCGCGTAGTGCAGCAAGTGTGACACAATAGTAGTACAGGGGAGGTGAAGGGTATGGCGAATATCGCCTTGTTGATAGTGGACGTGCAAAACGATTTTTGCCCGGGCGGTGCGTTGCCCGTGCCAGAAGGAGACAAGGTTGTGCCAGTGCTTAACCGCGCCATCGAACGGCTGCAGACGATGGGCGCGCCTATCATTGCCTCGCGCGACTGGCACCCTGAAAAAAGTACACACTTTGCGTTGTATGGTGGGCAATGGCCGGTGCATTGCGTGCAAAACACCGAAGGCGCGGCGTTTCACCCCGAACTACGCCTGCCCCACACCGCTATCGTCGTGTCCAAAGGA
>JANWYZ010000257.1 GCA_025054895.1 bacterium
GGGCGGCTGCCTTTGACTTGTGCGCCTGCTCCAGTGCGGTGCGTAGCTGCTTTACCGCTTCCTGCACACGCGCCATCTCTCGCTGCCATTGACCGCGACGCTCCTGCCACACTTGCCGTTCCGCCAGCGCCTGTTGTGCGACGGGTTGCAGTTCCTCCACCTGCAGGCGGATCCGCTCATGCTCCTGCGCGTCGTAGGAGGAGGCTTCCTGCTCGCGCTGTCTTGTCAGCTCGTCTATCTGCTTCTGCAGGCCTTGCGTCTCCTGAATCCATCTTTCGCGCTGGCGAATCTGTTCCTGCAGGCGGGCGAGCTGCTCGCGGTACCGTTGGAGGTCTGCGCGCGCCTCCTGCAAACTCGCCTTGCACTGGTCAATGGCTTCAGTGTCACGCTCCGCCTCTGCCTTGCGGCTGAGCGACGCCTGCAACCGCTTCTCCGCCTCTTGTAACTCCAGGTCAAAATGCCTCACCACGCTGGAATACTCCTCGCCCAGACGGCGGGTGCAGACAGGACATTCGCCGTCGGGTCCCAGCGCCTCCACGTTCCTGCGCCGCTCTTCTATTTCCCGCATCTGCTGGCGCAGGCTCTTTGCTTCCGCATCCGCGCTGGCGATGGCACTGGCGCGCTGGCGTTCCAGCTTCTGCAACTCCCTTTCCAGTTCGTTGACCCTGCCATCCGCCTCAGCAACCAGCGTCGCAATGCGCCGAGCTTCCTCGTCAATACCTCCTGCGGCTGCAATCTGCAGATTCACCTGCTTTACCTGCTCGCTCAGCGAGGCAATCCGCGCATCCAACGCCGACAACTGCTTTTGTACGGCTATTTTGCGACTGTCCAGCTGCTCCAGTTGGCGACGCAACTCCTCCGCCAGTTTCGCTTTCTCGTTCAGCTCGCGCACACGCTGCTCTTGCGCTTCCAGTTCTTCCTTCTGGCTTTGCAGGCTGGACAGTTCCGCCTCCGCCTCCGCCAGCTGCGTCTCCCTTTCCTGTATTTGCGCTGTCAGGTTTTCTATTTGCACGCGCAGTTCGGCGCGGCGCTGTTCGTATCGTTGCAGCTCATCCAGCTGGCGCAGCTGTTCGCGCACCTGCTTGTATCTTTCGCCCTGCGGGCGCAGTTCATCCAGGCGAGCTCGTGCAGCCTGCGCTTCAGACAGTTCCGTCTGAAGGCGACCGATCTCGCCCTCGTGTGTGCGGATGGTTTGTTCCAGCAGCTGCACCTGCGTCTGCAGGCTGTCATGCGCTGTTTTCTTCGCGTTCCACTGCTCGGCTATCGGTTTCCAGTGCTCCCAGGTCGCCTGTGCTTTCTCCCGCACTGCCTCAGCCTCCTGCAGCCCAGCGCGCGCCGTCTCCAGCTCTTCTTTCGCGCGTTCCAGCTGCGCCTTCGCTTCCTCCGGACTGAGGGGCAACGATTGCTTGCCTCGCAGCTCCGAACGCCCCTTCGCCAGCTCCTCGTCCATCCACTTGACGCTACGAGTGACGCGCTCCAGCCCCAGCATCCGTAGCACTTCCTCGCGTCGGCGCGCCTTGTCGAAGTGCAGGAACTCCAGCTCGCCCTGCTGTGCGAAAAACGAGGTGAGGAACTGGCGATAGGTCATACCGCCGAGCAACTTTTGCACCGTCTGGTTGACCGCTGTTGTGCCGTCCGCAAGTGCCTCCCGTTCCGATTGCAAACGGTACAAACGCGCCCCCTGTACGGTACGCTCTATCTCGTAGGTAACGCCGCCCAGCGAGAAGGTGAGCACCGCCTTGGGGTTCGTTCCTCTCGTCCTCTGCGAGCTATCGTCTAGCACGCTCAAAAACAGCGGACGTACCTCTTCCACTTTACTGCGCAACGCCTCTGCACCGTACAGCGACCAGCAAATCGCTTCCAGCAAGGTGCTTTTGCCCGAGCCGTTTGCCCCGATGATGGCGGTAATGCCGTCGCCGAAGGTGAGGTCTAAATCTGTGTACTGTCGAAAATTGGTCAACTGTAGACGATGCAATTTCATAATGATACCACCTCGCCCACTGCTCCCAGAGCCTGCAGCCCGCGCGATATGACCTCTTCCACGCTGATGCCTGCGGGCAGTTCCTCCCTGCGCGCCTCTACGAACTGTCGCCAGCGATCCTCGATGGGTTGTGCAACTTCCGCCTGCGCTTGCTGTCCCTCTGCCGAAGGCGCGGTTCGGAGAACAGCGCGAAAGTCCACCTGCACGTGGAAAGCGTCCGCCATCCTCTCTACAATAGCGCGCTGTGCTCTGGCGCGCTCTGCGTATGGCAGGTTCAATAGTCGCACCCGCACCAGCGCGCCGGCGATCGCTTCCAGAGCGGCTTCCTCCAGCACCTTCTCCACTGCTTCGTCCGTCGAGTCACATTGCGAGGCGTCTATCTCGGGCAGGCTAACCACCCGGCGTGTGGGAACCACCCTGTGGCGGATAGTGGGATGTTTGCCTTTTTCCAGCTCCACCCACACCCAGCCTTTTTCGCGGTTCTCGCTCCAGATGTTGGTAGTGGTGAACTCGGTGGCTCCAGCGTACGCCGCGTTGCGGCTGACCCTGCGGAAGTCATGATAGTCGCCGAGCGCGATATAGTCCCACCGTTCATCCAGCACACGCGACAGCGGCAGGAAGAAGGGCGTGTAATCGTGGGTGAATAGCCCTTGCAACACCCCATGTATCGCAAGCAGGTTAAAACGAAAGCGCGGGTTGGGTTCGGGTTGCAGGTTTTCCTCCACCAACCGCGCCGCGCTGGCAGCAGGCACACACATCACCGAAGCGTTCAGCTCAGGCAATTGCACCTCCTCGGGCATGCCGTATATCGCCTTAATGCCGGGTATCTCTTCGAATAGCGGGAAGACCGCGCTGCTCTCGCGCGTGCGAGGAGTGTCGTGATTACCTCCCAGCAGGATGAGCGGTTTACCTGCGCGCGCCTCCTGCACTGTACGCAATACCCTGAACGCTCGTCGAAGCGACCAGATGCTCGGCACTTTCTTATCGAAAAGGTCACCGGTAATCAACACCAGGTCGGGGGAAGCCTCCTGGATTGCCCTCATCGCATGAGCGAAGGCATGGTACACATCCACCTCGCGTTGATTTACGCCAGTTTTGGGGTCCTCTTTAGACAGAGAACGATACCCCAGGTGGGTATCGCTAAGATGGGCAACAGTCAACACCTGCGACATGCTACTTCGCCTCCAGAGCGCCCACAATTAGCCGATGCAGCGAGGGGATGCTCACCTTGTGGTCTACCCGTAAGTTGAAGCCCCTGCCCCCCAGCGAAGTTGGGCGTTGCACAACGTTCTTGGACGGTCGATAGAAATAGTCGCTCAAGCCACGACGGATATCGAAGTTCGCCGTGGTAATGGGGTGCACCTGATAGCCCAGGTTGCGGGCGATACTCAGCGCCTTCAAAAATACCTCTGGACCGATGACCGCTGAGCCGAAATTGAGAAAGCACCCCTCTTTCATCTGCGCGACGCTGTGGCAGAATATCTTGAAATCTGTATAAGTTGCTAAGCCAGTTCTTGCACCATCACAGGTCGGATGCTGATGGATGATATCCGTGCCGATAGCCACATGAACAGTAGCCGGCACGCCCATGCGGTAGGCGTTGGCGAGGATGCTGTACTCCTGGTACGGCAGGTTGTGTTCCACAATCCATCGCCCTATTGCGTAGCCCATCCCCTCCTCTGCATAACGGTTGATGGCTTCGTTCATAAAACGTCCGGTTTCCTCTGCCATTCCGAAGGTACCGTCTTCGATGCTACGGGGTACGTATTCGCTGGTCTCTCCGATCAACGCCATCTCGAAGTCGTGGATAGAAACCGAGCCGTTCATCGCCAGATGAGTGATAACGCCTCGCTTCACCAGGTCAATAATCAGCAGCGACAGTCCGCTTTTGACCACATGCCCCCCCATCATGAAAATAATCTGCTTCTTCGCCTTCGCCGCCTGTATCACGCGCTTCGCCAGCTGCAGAAACTGTCGATTCTGCCACACTGGGAAGTCGCGCGTGTCAGCAATAAAATCCGACCGTTTGACCAGATTGTGTCGTTCAGCGATAGGATAGGTCTTGATGTTAGCGAGGTCAATCATACCTCTTTCCATTCCGTACCACTCCTTGTTGTTGTGAACAATGAGGCGTACCCCGGTAAAAAGCATGTTTTACCGCAGAGGTCGCGGAGATCTCGAAGTAAACGGGAGCCCCAGCATCCTCTGCGGTTTGCTTCCGCACCAATCTAGTTCGTCCAGAAAGGAGGCTCGGGTGTCCAGTAGCCCGATGTGGCGTCGGGCGCGTATACATCC
>JANWYZ010000258.1 GCA_025054895.1 bacterium
GCTGCACTGGCTTGGAAAGCACTGTGTAGATGGTGCGTCGTTCTATCTCGGTGGGTCTCAGCGAGATGCCCATCACGATACAGATGAACTTCGAAGCGAGCTGGATAACGCCCAGCCCCAGGCTTTTGAGCAGGGTCAGCTCCTCACGAGGCGAGAGGAAGCTGAACAGGGGCGATAAGATAATCAGCACCAGCGCCCCAAACAGGAACAGCAACACCACACGTCGGCTTAGCGCTTCGCGTACGGTGTTGTAAGCGATTGCCATCACTGCCGTCATCGCTTTTCGACCTCCTCAATGGTGGAAACGAAGAGTTCTTCGAGGGTGCGTCGCTGCGGAGTGAGCGAGCGGATGGTTCCGTTCGCGCTGCGGATGATGTCCACCACTTTGTTCACCGAGGCGTCGTCCGGCTGCTGCACCACGATGCGCCCGTCCTGTCGCTGCACCATGCCGCCCGCGTCGCGAATCTTAGCGATTACGCCGTCGTCCGACACGTTCTCAGCGACGATTTCCACGCGCCCGCTGGGCAGCAGCTCATCCAGCTTGCCCGCCTTCAGCAGCTTACCGCGGTTGAGAATGGACACGCGATCGCAAATCAGCTCCACCTCTAACAGCTGGTGTGAGCTGAGGAAAACGGTCTTGCCCTGTTGCTTCAGGCGGATGATGAGGTCACGGATTTCGATACGCGCCATTGGGTCCAGACCGGATGTCGGCTCATCCAGAAACAGCAGTTCGGGGTCATTGAGCAACGCCTGAGCGATACCGATGCGTTGCAACATACCCTTCGAGTAGTTGCGCAGAGTCTTGTCGCCATCGCGCGATAACCCCACCATCTCCAGCAGGGCGTCTACTTTTTTCTTGCGTTCGCTGGCGGGAACGCCAAACAAACGGGCGTAGAAATCCAGCACTTGACGCCCGGTGAGGTACTCGTAAAAGTAGGGGCTTTCGGGTAAGTAAGCGATCTGCCTCTTGACGCTTACGTCGCCAATGGGCTTGCCGAAAATCCATGCATCGCCCTTCGTCGGGAAGATAAGCCCGAGCAGCATTTTGATAGTCGTGGTTTTGCCCGCGCCGTTGGGTCCCAGGAATCCGAAGATTTCTCCTCTGTATACCTCCAGATGCAAATCATCCACTGCGCGGACCATTTTGCCGGTTGTTTTGTTCAGGTACTCTTTGGTTAGACCTTCAATCTTGATGGCTGACTCCATCGTACGTGCCATGCCTCCTTTTGGTTGGCGCCCTTGAGATATTGGGTTTGTGGCAAAAACCACCGTCGGATAGTATACCGAAAGCCCTGCTCGGTGTCAAACGACGCCGGCTCCGCAGCAGGGCTCATACAGTATATACGGAAAGGGGGGCAAAAAGGTGCCTGCTTTCCCTCGCAGATTTCATGGTTTCACGCAAAAAGCGGTTGTAAACGGCGCTGCAGGGGCGTATGCTTATCGG
Source organism: bacterium (assembly GCA_025054895.1). GTDB lineage: Bacteria > Armatimonadota > HRBIN16 > HRBIN16 > HRBIN16 > HRBIN16. Next base: position 1,445 of record JANWYZ010000258.1, read on the forward strand.
CGTATCTCTACGCTAAACCATATATTCCGCCGGTTTGGCTGGTCAGCCAGCAGGCGTCTGTCCAGCAGAGTGCTGTACCACAGAGTGGGCTTTATCTGCCATCCCCTGCCGATATCCAGCGCAGTGCTCAACCCCAGCGTCAGGTCCACCCATGACGCGGCTTCGCAGCTGTAGTAGTAACCGTTGAACCTGGGGCAACCGTAGCCGACCTGTGCGCTTAAGCTGAGTGATTCCCGAACGGGCATTTCCACCCCGGCGGTAATGTACAGCCCCCGCGCGACTCCTGTGTCGCGGTACACGGTGATGTTAGGCGACAGAGGGTGGTCTGCGCCCAGCGACAGGTACGCTTCGCGGGTGCGCTCCCAGCCGGTACCCGGGTACTGGTAGTCAATCCATCCAAGCGCGACTTGCAGGCTTTTCCATGAGGTAGCATACTCTATCGTGAAGTTCCACTCGGTAAAGGTTCCCGCAGGCTTGCTGCGCACGTACTGCGAGCCATTGTGGTTGGTCAGCTCCATATTGCCCCACAGCGACGCGGTGAAGTTGCCGAACTGGAAGCTGGTATCCTTCTGGAGCACCCAGTGGTTCACCGTGTTCACGCCGCGCGAAACGTATTTCGAGCTGAGGGTGTAGGTTAAGCTGGCGTTGAGCTGGGCAGCTGCTGGTGCAGTGATCAAACACACGGCAAGCGCGCTCGCCGCAACCAGTCCAGGTCGCATGAACGGTTCCTCCTTGCGATAGCATCGTCTGTTTAAGTGTCTCCTGCAAATCCTGCTACAATGTGTATTTTCGGCTACTTTACTCTGTATATTCCCCTGAGAAATACCAGCAACATCACCGATATTAGACAAGGCGGAGTGGCATTAGCAATAGCGCCCCGTGCTTGAATTCAACTCAGGGAGGTAATCGAACCCATGTCACGGTTCCATCACTGGAAGACCGGAACCAAGCTGATGGCAGGTTTCGGAGTGTGCATGCTGTTAACAGCGGGCTTAGGCGCATTCGCCCTCTGGGAGATGCAACAGATGAACGCAGACGCGATGCGCATCAGTAGCGACTCGCTGCCGGGAGTGAACCAGATTGGCACAATTAGCTCCCTTACCCGTCAATTACGCATCGAGCAGTTCGAAATAGCGGCTCAAGTCGGCAATTTGCGAGGACTTCAAGAGTCTGCAATGCACGCAGAAAACGTTATTCGCGACTTGCAGGCGGTTTTGAAACAGTACGAGGATGCGCTCGTTTCGCAAGAGGACCGTCAGAACTTTGAAACCCTGCGGCAGGCGTGGCAAAGGTATCTGCTACAGCATGAACAAATGCTGAAGCTGGCGCGTGCAGGGAAGAAGCAGCAGGTGGAAGAGCTGCTCAGCGGCAAGATGCATACCATTTTCGATGACGAAATCCAAACACAACTCGACAGGATGGTGCAGTGGAACATGGAAGAGGGCAAGCAGCTTGCCGCACAGGCCCATGACACCTACCAGCGCTTGCGTAATACCATCATCGGTGCCATCGTGTTCGCACTGCTTTTCGCGGCGCTGGCAGGCTGGTTCATCAGTCGCTACATCACGGGCGCACTTTCGCAGTTTAGCACTCAGCTGGAAATCCTGCGCACTCAAGACCTTACCAGTTTGCAGCAGGCGATGCACGCGCTGGGCAACGGCGACCTGACCGCCACCGTACAGTTTACTGCACAACCCATTGCCTTAGATACCCGAGACGAGTTCGGCGTGCTGGCAAAGACTTTCAACGGCATGATAGCGCAATTGCAAGCGATGATGGAGAGCTACCGACAGGCGCAAAACTCCTTGCGCGACGCCATCGCTCAGATAGCGCACAACGCAGGCTTTGTTTCCAGCACCAGCCAGCAGCTGTCCGCGTCCACTGAGCAAGCGGGTCACGCCTCGAATGAAATCGCGCGAGGCAGTGAACAGCTCGCCCAGCAAGCGACCGAAGCCGCGCAGGCAATGGATAACCTTGACCGCGCCATCCGCACCGTGCAGCAGGGCAGCGAGGCGCAACGCGAAGCCGCTCAACAGGCGGAAGAGGGCATGAGGCAAGCGGCACAGGCGGTTGAGGAGGTGGCGCGTTCCGCGCAACAGATGGCAGCCTCCGCCCAGCAAGCCAGCGCGATTGCCCAGCAGGGTGGACAATCGGTCGAGGAGATGCTGGGGACCATGCGTCGTATTCAGGAGCAGGCGGAGACCTCCGCGCAGAAGGTGGCGCAACTGGACCAGCTGGGTCAACAGATAGGCAATATCGTGCAGACGATAGAGCAGATAGCGGAGCAGACGAACCTGCTGGCGTTGAACGCGGCAATAGAGGCGGCGCGGGCAGGCGAACACGGCAGGGGCTTTGCGGTGGTAGCCGACGAAGTGCGTAAGCTGGCGGAACAGGCAGGCTCGGCGACGAAAGAGATCGCGCAACTCATCAGCAACGTACGCACGGGGGTCGAGGAGGCGGTGCAAGCCATGCAAGCCACCAGCCAGCAGGTATCCGACGGCTTCGCCCGCAGCGAGCAGGTGGGGTCGGCGTTGGTGCAGATTGTAGAGTCGGCTCAGCAGGTGGCAGGCGAAGTGCAGACGGTTACGGCGGTTGCTGAGCAAATGTCGGCGAGCGTACAACAGGTGCTGGCAACGGTGAGCACAGTGCTGCAGAGCGCAGAGGAGAACGCTCACGCTGCGCTGGAGATGGCTTCGGGCGCGGAGCAAGTCTCTTCGGCGATAGCGTCGGTGGCGAGTATTAGCGAGGAAGCCGCCGCGAGCGCGCAGGAGCTGAATGCGTCCAGCGAAGAGGTAGCCGCCGCCGCGCAGGAG
>JANWYZ010000259.1 GCA_025054895.1 bacterium
CAACGTCCTTCCACTTTGGGCGGAAGGGTGATTACATGGTAGTTTGCCCCGCACTGTGGGCAGTTACGCCTGCCTCCCAGGCGCTGTAAAACAACCTCCTCTGCTACATCCAGATATACCGCCCCACACAGCTGCCAGCAGTGCTTCGCTAAAATCGCTTCCAGTATCTCCGCCTGCTTTACTGTGCGGGGGAAGCCGTCCAGTATCACACCGTTGCCGGTGTCTCCTCGTATCAGTCTTTCCATCAACACCGCCGCCACAAGGTCATCGGGTACCAGCTCGCCACGTGTGATGTATCCTTCCACACTCTTGCCCAACTGAGTGCCCGCCCTCATGGCTTCTCGCAGCATTTCACCCGTGCTTATCTGCACGAAACCAAAATCCCTCTGCAGACGTTCCGCCTGCGTACCCTTACCAGCGCCGGGGGCGCCTAGCAGTACCCATATCATTGGTCTTCTCCTGTTCCTATCGGTTGCCAAGTTGTGTGTGGTTCCTTTCCCTGCAGCACACCCCTTACTGTGCAGGGAGAGAACTATTCGCGCAGGAAGCCTTCGTAGTTCCGCATCAGCATCTGCGCTTCGATACTCTGCATTGTATCCAGCGCTACGCCAACCACAATCAACAGCGAGGTACCCCCAACCAGCGAGAACGTGCCGATATCCACGCCGGTGAAGGCTGGAGCAATGTACTGGATAATCGCCACTGCTGCCAGGAACAGCGCGCCCGCAAAGGTGATGCGCGACACTACCTTGTCCAGATAGTCTGCCGTTGGCTTGCCCGGACGGATGCCAGGGATATAGCTACCGTACTTTTTCAAGTTGTCCGCCATGTCATTCACGTCGAACTGCACGGCGGTATAGAAGTAGGTGAAAATCACTATCACAATCGCATACATCAGCAGCGCGAGGGCGTTATCGCCTGGAGCCAGCCACTGCGCTGCAACCCGAACGTAGTAGGGGAAACCCGCTTCGGGTGATGCAGCGTTCGCCACCGCAGGGATGGCGGTGACAATTGTCATCGGCAGCAGCATCAGCGAGATGGCGAAGATAATCGGGATAACACCCGCCATCGCTATTTTGAGAGGCAGGAAAGAGCTGTGACCGCCTACCTGCCTCATTCCCACAATACGCCGCGCGTGCTGGATGGGTATCTTGCGCTGCGCCTGCGTGACGTACACGATGCCGACGATAGTACCCAGAAACACAACCACTAACAGGATGAGGCTCATCCACGCCTGCAAGGGTGCTACCGCCTCCCACACTTTCGATATCTGCCAGGGCAGGCTGGCGGTGATGCTGGCGAAGATGATAAGCGACACGCCGTTGCCAACGCCTTTATCGGTGATCTGTTCACCCAGCCACAGCAGGAACATAGTTCCTGCCGTTAACACGATTGCGGTGACCATCAGCTGCCACCAGTTGGCAGTAAGGATTTGCGAACGCACCAGAGTAATGCTGATACCTAGCGACTGCAGGAAAGCCAGCGCCACCGTCAGGTAGCGAGTGCGCTTGGCTATCTCTTTACGCCCGGTCTCGCCCTCTTTCTGCAGCTCCTTCCACTGTGGGATAGCCGCCACCAGCAGCTGCATGATGATCGAGGCGTTGATGTAGGGCACAATACCCATCGCGAAGATAGTGAACTTGCGCAGCGCGCCGCCGGAGAACACATCCACCAGCCCAAACACACCACCCATCTGCGAGAACAGTTGCTCCATCTTCGCGTGGTCGATGCCTGGCACGGGGATATGCAAGCCTACCGTGTACACGGCAAATGCGCCAAACACAAACAGAATGCGCTGGCGCAAGTCAGGTAACTTCCATGCCGCTATCAGTGTCTCAAGCATGGTTATATCGCCTCCACACTGCCTCCCGCAGCGGTAATCTTCTGCTCGGCAGATTTACTGAACTTATGGGCGCGCACAGTGAGCGATTTAGTCAACTCGCCCTCACCGAGTACCTTCAAGCCGTCTTTTTCCAGCTTCTTGATGATTCGACGCTCCAGCAGCAGCTCGGGCGTCACTATCTCGCCTGCCTCGAAACGCTCCTCGAGCAGAGCCACGTTGACAATGGTATACTCCTTGTGATTGGGGTTTTTGAAACCCTTCAAGCGCGGCAGACGGCGATGCAGAGGCGTCTGACCGCCTTCGAAGGTCAGCGGTACCTGGTCGCGCGCCTTTTGCCCTTTCGTACCGCGCCCACCCGTCTTACCGTGTCCCGAACCGATGCCGCGTCCTATCCGCTTGCGCCGGTGGGTAGCGCCGGGGTTGGGTCCAAGCTCATGCAGGAACATTCGCAGCCTCCTTCGTGACCGCGTTCTCAGCCACTTCCTCCACAGTAACCAGATGGCTTATCTTACTTACCATGCCACGGATGGCAGGATTGTCGGGTTGTATGACGCTCTGGTGAAGGCGACGCAACCCTAGCGCCTCCACCGTTCGCTTTTGCCGCTTATTATAGCCGATAGGGCTGCGGGTGAGGGTAATCTTAAGAGCCATCAGCGGTTCCCTCCTCCTTGCCTTCCAGGTATTTGCGCATCCAGGGTACTACCTGCTCGGGCTGTTTGCCTCGCATTTGCGCCACATGCTCCACTCGCTTGAGCATCTGCAATGCCTTGATGGTCGCCCATGCTACGTTGATAGGGTTTCTGGAGCCCAGGCATTTGCCCAGCACGTCCTTGACACCGGCTGCTTCCAGGATGGCGCGCATCGATGTCCCTGCGACCACCCCCGTACCGGGAGAGGCGGGTTTCAGGATTACCGTGGACGCCCCAAAGGAGGTTACCACCTGGTGTGGTATCGACGTGCCTACAATCGGCACCTCAATCAGCCGCTTTTTAGCGTCTTCTACCCCTTTGCGAATAGCGTCGGGGATAGCGCGCGCCTTACCCAGACCCGCGCCAACGTGCCCCTTTCCATCACCCACCACCACCAGCGCGTTCCAGCTCATGGTACGACCGCCCTTGTGCGTCTTCTGCACGCGGTTCGTACGCACAACGCGCTCTTGCAGGTTCAGCGTATCCGCGTCTATTCGTGCCATTTTAGAACTCCAGTCCCCCTTCTCGTGCTGCGTCCGCCAGGGCTTTGACGCGCCCGTGATACTTGTAGCCGCCGCGGTCAAAAACCACGTGTCGAACCCCAGCATCGATGGCACGCTCCGCAATCAACCGACCAACCGCCCTGGCGGCGTCGATATTGTCCGTCTTCGGCAGCGAGTTACGCAGAGCAGACTCTAACGAGGAAGCGGCGGCGATGGTGTGCCCCTTCTCGTCGTCGATGACCTGCGCGTAGATGTATTTCAAGCTGCGGAACACCGCCAGACGCGGACGCTCCGCCGTACCGCGTATCTTCTTGCGCACTCGCGCGTGACGCAACAGTCTACCCCGCTGTCGGGGCGCGACGTTCTTATGCTCTATCATGGCTTACTTCCCCTTACCTTTTCCGCCGCCTTTGCCGCCTTTACCGCCTTTGCCTGCTTTACCGGCTTTGCGGCGTATCTGCTCACCGCGATATCGGATACCCATCCCCTTATACGGCTCTGGCGGGCGCACGCGCCGAATGAGCGCAGCCTGCTGACCCACCACCTCTTTATCGATGCCTTTGACCGTTATCAGGGGCATACGGGTGTTTACATCTTGTCCTACTTCGAACTTGATACCCGGCAGGGGCTCCAGCACCTTCGGCTGAGCGTAGCCCACGCTGAGCGAGAGTTTTCCGCTATCTACCTGCGCACGATAGCCCACACCTACCACTTCCAGCACGCGCTCGTAGCCTTTGGACACACCTTCCACCATATTGGCTATCAGCGTGCGTGTCAAACCGTGTAAGGCGCGGTGGTTACGCTCATCGCTAGGACGCTCCACCAGCAGGAGCCCGTCCTCGCGACGCACGATTATTTCGGCAGGTATCGCTTTGGTCAGCGTGCCCAGCGGACCAGATACCGTGATCTGCCCCGGCGCCCACTGTACATCCACACCCTGCGGTATGGGTATCGGTTTCTTGCCTATACGTGACATACTACAACACTCCTTTTCACCGGTGCGAGCTCTATTTTACCACACTTCAGCCAGCACTTCGCCGCCCAAGCCCAGCCGACGGGCTTGTTTATCGGTCATAATGCCTTGCGACGTGCTAACGATTGCTGTGCCGAAGCCGAAGTACACGGGCTTCAGGTCCTTCGCCTTGCGGTACACCCGCAACCCGGGCTTGCTTATGCGGCGCAAGTTGACAATAGCG
>JANWYZ010000025.1 GCA_025054895.1 bacterium
GTCATTCTGAGCACAGGCGAAGAATCTGTCTGTCCTTGATACTCCGAGATGCTTCGCCTCCGGCTCAGCATGACAATACTCGAGGGGCGCGCTTCGTCGCGACGGCTCGAACTCAACGGTTCAGCCCCGTTTTTCATGCGCCCTCTTGACCTCTTGACAAACTTGCGGAATGATGATATCATCTAATCGAAACGTTTCGCGAAACGTTTCTCAAGGAGAGATCCATGCCCGCTACCATCCGCGACATCGCTAAAAGGCTGGGCGTCTCGGTGTCTACCGTCTCGTACGCGCTGAACGGCGGACCTCGCCCCGTGCCCGAGGAGTTGCGCCAGCGCGTGCTGGAGGTCGCACGCGAGCTCGACTATCGCCCCAACCGCCTTGCCCGCTCGATGGTTACTGGCAAAACCGAGACCATTGCTGTGGTACCGCCGGTAGTCACTCGTCACATGCTGCAATCTCCTTATATCCACGCGATGCTGTCCAGTATTGCCGATGCGGTTGGAGAACATGGTTACGACATCCTGCTGCATACTTCCGCCGCCCCGATGAGCGATGTGCAGCTGGTACAGTCGCTGTTGAGTGGCAAGGTAGACGGCATTCTGCTGATTGCTCCTCTCAGCACCTCACAAGTGCCGCAGGAGCTTCGTCAACGCAATGTGCCTTGCGTAGTGGTGTCGGCGAAGGTTGATGGGTTGCCTTGTGTGTGCGCGGACAACGTAAGGGGCATCTTCGACGCAATGGACTGGCTGTACGCACACGCACATCGCAGGTTTGGCTTTGTGAGTGGTCCCTCTGCTTTCTACGATGCCCAGCAACGCTTGCTGGCTTTTCGCCAGTATCTGCAGGAGCGCGGTTTACCTTTGCATAGCGAGTGGGTTGCCGAGGGGGATTTCACAGCGCAGGGCGCAACGGCAGGCGCCCGAACGATACTCACCCAACGAGAGCGTCCGTCCGCCATTCTGGCGGCGAACGACGAGATGGCAGCGGGCGTGCTGCAGGTGGCTCAGGAGCTGGGACTGCGCGTGCCAGAAGACCTGTCGGTAGTTGGTTTTGACGACACACCTTTTGCGCAAGTCTTGTCGCCGCGCCTTAGCACGGTTCGCCAGCCTCTGGAGCAGATGGCAACGGAGGCGGTATCTCTGCTGATGGGATGGATGGAGCAGCGCGAGCGACCACATGAGCAAGCACGGAAACTCCCGACGGAACTGGTGCTGCGCGAGAGCACGGCGCCGGCTCCCGGTACATCATCTCAATAACGAGGAGGCACAACGATGAAACGCAACGGCTTCACGCTTATCGAGCTGCTTGTAGTTATCGCGATTATCGCGATACTGGCAGCGATCCTGTTTCCCGTCTTCGCACAGGCGCGGGAGAAAGCGCGTCAGGCAACCTGTCTGAGCAATATGAAGCAGATTGGTCTGGCAGCGCGCATGTATGTGCAGGACTATGACGAGGCATGGTTCCCCGCCTGGCACAACCGCCCTGAAGGCAACGGACACTGGTTTTTCCGTGTCTCGCCCTACATCAAGTCGGGCACAGGCGACAACTGGAATACCTATCGCCAGAGCGGCGAGATTCGGGTATGCCCTTCAGGTATCGCCAGACGCTTTAACTACAGCATGAACGGCCACATCTGTCCGCTGTGGGGCGATTGGGACGGATGGGTGAACTATGTGGTAGATACGGACGCTATTTTCACCCATCCGGCAGAGACCATCGTCTTCGGCGACGGTACGCAGATTGGTGCGTGGGGCTACGACACTTCTGCTAACTTCTGCTGGTGGCCCTCGCAGGAGTTCTGCTGGTGGGGGCGCTTCCCACAAGGGGATAACGACCCGTTGTGGAGGCTGCTGGACCGCGATCTGGGTACCGGCGACTGGGACGGCAATACCTGGGATTGGACGAGGAACCAGGGCTACGGTCAGGTGCGCTACCGTCACAACATGACCGCCAGCTTTGTGTTTGCGGACGGTCACGCCAAAGCCATCCGCCGGGGACTGGTCAAAATCCCCTGGAACTGGTCCATCACCGGCAAGGACGAGAACGACTGGGCACGGTAAGCATTGTGTTGCCCTCCCGCGCAAGGCGGGAGGGCTTTTTTTCTGTTTGGAAGGAATCTCGCCGCATTAAGAATAACCTAACGGCACTATGGCGGTGCTGGAACAACGTGCGAAACCTGTGGTGGGGGAGGCACCGGTAACAGTTGCCTTCACGCCGCGCTTGCGTTTGCTGCGGGCACTGCTCGTCAGCCTGATACTTTTACCCTTCAACGCCTACTGGGCGGCGGACGTGATGGTGGATGTTATCTTCTCCTTGCTCGTCCCCCCGATGTGTTCCCTGATCGTGCTGGCGTTTATTAACGTGTTGCTAAGGCGTTTCGCCAGACGGTGGGCGTTCAGCAGCGGAGAGCTGGTGCTGATTTACGCTTTCCTGTCGGTCGCTACTGCCATCTGTGCCGAGTGGATGGGGGTCAACTTCCCTTACATCTACTCTTATGCGATGTTCGCCGACGCCAACCCGTGGAACACCGAGAACATCCTGCCACGCCTGCCCGAATGGTTTTACTTCAAAGATGCCGACCTGCTCCAGGACTTCCGTCGCGGCGGTTTTGACCTGGCGTATGCCCTCTCTCGTGTGCCCATTTTCCTGAAGCCCATTGTAGCGTGGACGGCGCTGTTTGGGCTGGTGTGTACCGCTATGCTGTGTATCAACACCCTGATGCGCGACCAGTGGAGCCGGCGCGAGAAGCTGGCGTTTCCTATCATTCAGGTGCCAATGCTGCTTACCCGCCCCGACGCCCCTGCATGGAAAAGTCGCTACCTGTGGGGAGCGTTCGCAGTAATGTTCGCCATCGATATGCTCAACGGCGTCAGCTTCCTCTATCCGTCGGTCCCCATGATTAAGGTGCGCTTTCTGGCAAACCTGAACGAGTGGATACCTGACCCACCCTGGAACGCTATCGGCTGGACGCCCATCGGAATCTTCCCCTATATGAGCGCGATTGCGGTGTTCATGCCCAATGACCTGCTGTTTAGCTGCATCTTTTTCTTTTTTGTGCGCAAGGCGGTGCAGATTATCATGGCGATGTACGGCTATGAGCAAGGGGTATTTGGGGGAGGCTGGCTGGTTCCGAGCCCGCCGTATTTCAGCGAGCAGACATGGGGAGCCTTCTTCGGGCTGTTTGTGGGGGCAGTGCTGGCGTCGCGATCTTACCTGCGCGAGCTGTGGCAACACATCAAGCACAATACTGCGCCCACGCCGCACGAAATCCGTCCACGATACGCGCTGCTGGGCTTAATCCTGTCACTGGCTGGGCTGGCGTATATCGGCTGGCTGAGCGGCTTGTCGCCATGGCTGGTGCTGGTGTATGTCGGCGTGTTCCTTGTGTTCAGCACTGCTCTGACACGCATGAGGGCACAGTTAGGACCGCCCTCACACGAAATGGCTTTCATGGGACCGCATCAGCTGGTGCTGGCAACAGGAGCACAACAGACACTCTCTCAAGCAGATACCATACGCATTTACCATCTGTTCTTCATCTTCAACCGCCTGCATCGCTCCCATCCCATGCCCTACCAGCTGGAAGCGTATAAAATGGGCGAGCAGGTAGGGGTTTCGGCTCGGTCGTTGTTCTGGACGATGCTGATAGCTATCTTTTTCGGCGTTGCGGTGGGTCTGATAGCGCAAATCTACCGGGGATATGTGCGCGGTGCACAAGCGGCGTGGGGCGAAATAGGCTATGCCTCGCGCCAGATTATCGAGCAACCTAACCCGGTGAACGTAGCTGCTGTTCTGGCGATAGTGACGGGGTTCGCTATCGTCATGTTGCTCGACACCATCCGCTTTCAGGTTCCAGGTTTCCCTCTGCATCCCGTCGGCTACGCGCTGTCGATGAACTTCGGGGTAGACTACTTCTGGTTCGGGCTGGTTGTGGTTCTGGTCATCAAAACCTTCATCCAGCGCTACTATGGCTTAAAGGGCTACGATAAGTTACGGATGGTTGCTATTGGCATCATCCTCGCGGAGTTTACCGCCGAGCTAATCTGGTCGACGATTACCATGACCACGCAGATCGCTACGTACACGGTTTCAATCAACGGCAGGCTTCACTGGCAGCAGTAGGAGGGAATTGTTGTGATGGAGCTGCAGAGGACAGGCGTCGCAGGGTTAGACCAGCTTATCGGGGGCATTCCCCGCGGTAGCCGCAACCTGATATACGGTCCGCCCGGCACGGGCAAAACGGTCTTCGCGATGCAGTTCCTGTGGACGGGGCTGCAGGAAGGCGAAACCGTCTCGTACGATGTGTTCGATCGTCCCTGGACGCATATCCGTCGCTATTTTGCCTCTTTCGGTTGGGACATCACACCGTACGAGCAGAGCCGCCAGTTCATCCCTATTCAGGCTTTTCCGCACCCGAAGGAGTATCCCAAAGACCCTCTGGTGCGCTATTTCTCGTTGGCTGATTTCAACACTATGCAGGAGATTGACCTCGAACTGTCGCGGGCGGGCGTGTCGCGTTTCGTAGCAGGCGACAACTTCGAACACATCTTTACCAGCCTCAGTGAAGAGCAATGGATGCTGGTGGAACACTGGACGATTAACTGGTGCCACTATGATAACATGACTAACATCGACATCATGACCGAAGTGAGCGAGCGCGACCCTGTGACTAACCGCCTGATGGACTTCACCCTCTCGCTGGCGCACAATATCTTCCGCTTCCGCGTGCGCGAGGCAGGGGACAAGTTGCGCAGGGAAATGCGAATCGAGAAGATGGAGGGCGTAGCGCACCCACTGGACTGGCTGCCGTTCGAGATTACTTCGCAGGGTATCGTGCTATTAGCTTAAATGGCAGAGGTAAAGCTGCGGGACCTGCAAGGTACCTTGTAAAAAACTTATAAGTAGCCTCCCCACGACATGTATACAGGGAGCGCAGGAGCTTGCGGATGCCGGAACCTACGTCGAACAGTGCAGAGGCTCTACATCGGCTCGCCTCGCCAGATGTTGAATTAGCCCGGGCGATGTTGCCGCCTGCCCTGCGCACGCAGGAGGCAGTGTCGTGGCGGGCGATTGCTCACGATGTTTGGAATATCAGCATCCCCGCAGTGACTACCAATCTGTTGCAAACGACTAACGCCTTCCTGGACCGCATGTTCGTTGGAAGGCTGGGACGCGATGCACTGGCGGCGGTAGGAGTAGCAGGGCAGGGGCTGTTCCTGTTGATGGCAGTCTCGTTTATTGTGGGGACGGGCACTACCGCTTTGATCGCCCGTTTTGTGGGAGGACAGAACCTGGACGACGCCCGTAAGGCGCTGCGTCAATCGCTGGCTCTTGGCGCGGCGATGGGAACCGTGTGCATGGCTTTAGGCTACCTGCTGGCGAAGCCCGCCTTCGGACTGATGGGTATGGAACCTTCCGCTGAGCGTGCGACGCTCACCTTCTTTTTCATCGCATTGCTGGGGATTGTACCCCTGTTCACCGGTCAGGCGTTGGGCGCAGCTTTGCGCGGTATGGGCGATATGCGTACGCCGCTGAAGGTTATGTTGTGGGTGAACGTCGTACATATCGTACTGGATTTTGCGCTCATTTTCGGCGTTGGACCCTTCCCCCGCATGGGGCTGGCTGGCGCGGCGACTGCGTTAACCCTCTCCCAATGGTTCGGGTTTACAATGTTCTGGTTTGCGTTACGTAAACATCCGGTAATGGGCGAAGCGGTGCGCTTCCAGCGGCTGGAGATGGTTTGGGCAAAACGCATCTTTCGCATCGGCGCTCCTGCTTCGTTACAAGCGCTGCTGCGCATTAGCAGTATGCTGGGCTACACGCGCATCCTGTCTGCTACGCCGCAGGGAACCGCTGCCCTTGCCGCCCTGCCTATCGGTATGACCGCCGAGTCCATCGCCTTTATGCCCGGTTTGGGATACAGCATGGCGGCGACGACGCTGGTAGGGCAAAGTCTGGGGGCAAAACGTCCGGATGTGGCTGCACGCTACGCCTGGATGGCTACCGCGCAAGCCTGTTTGATTATGACCATCATGGGCGTTGTGTTCTACGTGTTCGCCTATCCGTTTGCCCGATGGTTCACCCACGACTCGCTGGTGGTGGAAGTATCGGCTGATTACCTGCGCATAAACGCATACAGTGAACCGTTCCTCGCGCTGGCGATGGTGCTGTCCGGCGCATTTCAGGGCGCGGGAGATACGCGCACGCCCACCGGGATTACCTTCGTCACCATGTGGTTGCTCCGATTGCCGTTGGCTTATCTGCTGGCGTTGACGCTGGGCTACGGCACGCATGGCGCATGGTGGGCAATGGCAGCGTCGGTTATGGCTGCTGGATTGATCAGCGCGCTGCTCTTCCAGCGTGGAGGGTGGAAACAAGTTAAGGTGTGACCTCGCTCTCGATAAACGTTGTGCTGAGCACACAATGTCTACAGGGCGCCTCCACCGATGTCACTGCTGGTTTCGCCTCAGCCAATCACAGGCGTAAAGCAGGAGCGGGTAGAGAGAGCCGTTACTCGCAGCTTGTTTACTCAACTTTTTGTAAATCTTCCCTGCGCGCCATGTCATCCCTCTTTCTTCGTAGCAACGTGCGAGTCCGAATTGCGCCTCAATGCGACGGGTTCTACTTAACCTTTTTCCCGCGGAGAGCGCCTGGAGGTACAGCGATTCCGCTTCGGAAATGCGTCCCTGCCCGAGGTGCAAATCCGCTATATGTGTCATCAACCTGAGGCTCCTTTTTAACTGCAATGACTGCTCATAGAACCAGATGGCGCGCTCGGTATCTGAATCCCATTCTTCTATTTGCCCGCGTTTCTTAAGCAACTTCGCCTGCTGGTCGGGATCGTCGATCATTTCTATTGCCGCCTCAAACAGTCTGCGCGCCATCTCGTACTGCTCATGTTGCCTTGCCTTCTCCATGCATTGCAGGAAGGTGTCGCCGAACTGGTTGGATTGGCTGGAAAATGTACCACGGACGGTGTGCAGCTTGGCAAAGGGTATCAGCGTGTCAGCATCGCCTTGCCTGACACAGATTTCCCGCAGCCCAAAATAGCCGTGCATGTTCAGGGGTGAACGTGATAGCCCCTGCAGGTACAGCTTCTTTGCCTCGGCAAGTTCTTCATAGTCATCGGTTCTCACCGAGCCGTCGGGGAAGTAAGCAGGTAAGAAGTCAGGATTTTTGCGCAACACCTCTTTACATGTATCTACGTCCCTCAGTTCGTCTCCCGCAATGGTGGAAGCAAACCGTACGTACGCGCTATCTGGCGCTTCTTTCTGCGCCTTTTGTAAGTAGTGCGCGGCGCTGTCGTATACCGCATCCAGCGAGGCGTAGTCCAAAGCGGCGCAGACCCATTCGATGGCGGCGATCGGCGCGTCTAACATCAGCGGGGTTTCCTCGCAAGGAGAGGCACAACCGGGCAAAATACGCTCAACCAGATGAAAGCAGAAGTAAGTCAACCATCGAGGAAGGTCTTCGTAATCACCCTCGGCTGGCAACGCCTTGCACAGGGAGATCACACCCTTTTTCTCCTCCTTCAGCACGTGTACCTTTACCCGCAGCGAGTTTCCCTGACGACGATACGTACCGGCGATGAGCAGTTGCACCCCATGTCGGCGCATAAACTTCAGAGCATACTGGCTCACAGTGGGCAATTTCTGTCGCAGGTGATGCGAGTCGCGAGCAAGCAACCAGTGGTGATACATGTTGAGAGAGGGCAACTGCCACAGCGCCAGCGTCATCACTTCCGAAATCACCCGGCCGGTAGAGGGCAAAGAGCCGTCTGGTTCCTCCGGCAGGAATGGAGCCACGGCGACGGTCGGATTATCAGGTAAGCTGGGTATGTTCCAGATTTGACTATTCAGCTGGACGAGCACCATTGACTATATCAGCGACGAACCATCAAGGGGCGCAGTATCCAGAATGACGAGCACACCGCTGGATAGAGCAGTGGTGCGCGCGTTGCCAGTGATGCCTTTCCCAGCCACCACCGGAACAGGGTTTAGTCCCCATTGGCGAAGCAGCTGCGCCCGCCCGATGGCGCGGGATACATCTTGCTCATCTACTGTCCACGAGATTTCCCAAACCAGCAGGTGCTCTGCGCCCGAAGCGCGATGTATCCCTTTTACCAGCAGGTCTATCTTCGATATCTGTTCCCATTCCTCGCGGGTTAGAGCACGCTGTTCGTAAAGTGAGTCAATCAGCCTGCCCTTATCTACGACGCGAAGCTTCTGAAAGAACAGACCAAGTAAAGCGGTTGCATTGTTTCGATAATATTGTTCTAGAGAAAGACCCTTCAGGTCCCCCAGGTCCTGTTCTATACGCCCCACTCGCTCTACCAGAGCGGACATCTGCGCCGCTAACTGGTCTACTCGTGCGGTGAGTTGCTCCAGTCGCACGGTGAGGTCGTCTACTCGTGCGGTGAGTTGCTCCAGTCGTACGGTGAGGTCGTCTACTCGCGCGGTGAGTTCGTCTACTCGGCGCACAAGCGCTTCATGGCTCGCCGCCAGCTGCTCGTGCTTTCGGGCGAGATCCTCGTGTTGCTGCGCTATCCGTTCCAGTCGCTCATCGATACGCTGTAGCCGGAGTTCGAAGGCGCGCTGTGTCTCCTCTATCTGCTGGAAGCGACGCTCCGTCTCCTCGGCAAAGCGGCGCAGAAACTCCCTCATTGCCTCGTCCTGTTCTACTACGCGCGCCAGAGTTTCTTCTACACGCTCCATGCGTGAGGGCAGCTGGCGATACTGGTCGGTCAGCAAGGCGTTGAGCAACCGCTCACGCCACTCGGGATGCTCCTGTAAGGCGCGGATGATGTCTTCAACGGTCTCTAAAGCCATCTGGTGTTCACCTCAGTCAAGCATATTATACCGCAAGAAACTATTGGGCGGAAGGCATGGTGGATGCGGGACGGAAGGCGGGGTAGCCGCGGCTTTCCATCATCTCGCCGATGCGGCGCATCAGCTCGTGGCTAAAGGCTTCGCGGGACTGGCGGTCGCTTTCATACTGCTCGGCGAACTGCTGGTAGTACATGGGTGCATCGAACACCACCTGCAGGCGATGCCAGCGGGGAAGTCGCGGGTCGGCAGGCAGGATTTCGCGCGTGCCAATGACGGCGGTAGGCACGACGGGTGCGCCGCTCATCTTCGCGAGTAAAGCCACGCCTGTCTGCGGTTCTAATAGGTAGCCGTCGCCGCTGCGTGTGCCTTCGGGGAACATAATGAGCAGTTCTCCCATCTTCAGCACCTCTAGCGCGGTGCGCAAGGCTTGTCGGTCGGCGGTGTTCTGGTGTACGGGGAAACAGCCTGCGCGGCGGATATACCAGCGCAACACGGGTATTTTGAAGAGAGGCGCTTTGCCCATAAAGCAACAACGGCGAGGCCAGGCAGCGTAGGCGACGACAGGCGGGTCTAGATAGCTGGTGTGATTAGGGGCGAGGATTGCCGCGCCTTGCGGGATATTCTCCCGCCCTTCCACCTTCATTCGAAACAGAATGCTAAAGACAGGAAACAGTACCCACTTAGAGATTACGTAGAGGGTGGGGCTTCGCTCGTGAACCGGGCACGGCATATCCTGAGCACCTCCTCCACCACTTCGTCAAGGTTCTTGCCTTCAGTGTCAATTGTCACTGCGTCGGGTGCAGGACGTAGAGGAGCCACATGGCGTGTGCTATCGCGCTGGTCTCGCGCCTCCATGTCCAGCTTGACTTGCTCGAAAGAGATGTTGACGCCGCGTTCCAGCAGCTCCTTGTGGCGACGGCGGGCGCGTTCATCCAGCGAGGCGGTCAGGAATATCTTCACTTCGGCGTTGGGGAAAACCACCGTGCCGGTGTCACGCCCTTCAGCCACAGTGCCTCCACGCTTTCCGAAATCGCGTTGCCAATCCAGCAGTATTTCGCGTACCTCAGGAATAGCAGAGATAGGTGAGGCGAGGTTACCTACCTCCGGCGCACGGATGGCTTCGGTAACGTCCTGCCCGTCCACCAGCACTCGCTGTTCGCCATCATGCTGCAGCAGGTCTACCTTCGTTTCCTGCGTCATCTCTATGATATAGCGGGTATCCTGGGGGCGCAAGCCTCTCTGCAACGCCTTCCATGCCAGCGCACGGTACAGCGCACCAGTGTCCAGGTATCGGTAACCCAGTGCCTGAGCTACACGCTTCGCTACACTACTCTTTCCTGCGCCAGCCGGACCGTCGATAGCGATAATCAGTTGTTTCATCCTTCCAGCTCCTGCAGCTTCTCGAAGAAGTTCGGAAAGGTCTTCTGCACGCATTCCGGGTCGGCAATCACGATGCCTGGCACGCGCAACCCGATGAGCGCAAACGCCATAGCGATACGATGGTCGTTGTAAGTTTGCACAACCCCACTCTGAGGCGTGCCTGGATAGATTGTCAATCCGTCGATATGTTCTTCCACATCTATACCCAACTTGCGCAGTTCAGCAGCCACCACGCTTACGCGATTGCTTTCCTGATAACGTGCGTGCTCTACCCCGCGAATGCGGGTAGGGCTATGGGCGAAGGGAGCAACTACCGCCAGCGTGATGAATGTATCCGAAATATCCGACATATTCACATCCACGCCACGCAGCATCCCTGTGCCTGTTACCTCTACCGCATCGGGCAGCCAGCGCACCGCGCAGCCCATTTGCTCCAGTATGTCCACAAAGCGGATGTCTCCCTGCAACGAATTGCGAGTGACACCACGTACGCACACACGCCCGCCGGTTATCGCGGCGGCGGCGAAAAAGTAGGAGGCTGCCGTAGCGTCGGATTCTACGTGATACGTCGTCCCGTCTACTATGTGGTATTGCTGGGGGGCAGGAACCACGATGCGGCAGTAGTCTTCTTCCCACTTTGCTTCCACACCGAACTGCTGCATCATGCTCAACGTCATCTGCACAAAGGGAGCGGAGACCAGAACGCCTTCCACCTGTATCGTCACGGTGTGCTCGGCGCAAGGAGCGACCATCATCAGCGCGGAGAGGAATTGACTGCTGATATCGCCTCTTACCGATACTTCGCCTCCGTGCAACCCATTTGCCCAGACGGTAACCGGCGGGCAACCTGTGCCCAGTTCGGAAACCGCCTCAGCTCCCAACCTGTTCAAAGCATCCAGCAGAGGTTGGATAGGACGTTGGCGCATACGAGGCGTTCCGTCTATGCGATACGTCCCCTTGCCCAGTGCAACGAGGGCAG
This sequence comes from bacterium, assembly GCA_025054895.1. Classification (GTDB taxonomy): domain Bacteria; phylum Armatimonadota; class HRBIN16; order HRBIN16; family HRBIN16; genus HRBIN16. The sequence continues at coordinate 11,188 of JANWYZ010000025.1, forward strand.
TGAGAAAACGCGCCGCCGTGCCCGCGTTGGCAACCCACAGTTCGGCTCCTGTGGCGGGTATCCTGCCGCCTTCGCCCTGAATCACAAAAGTGTCGTTTTGCGGTTGTTCCGTCGAGAAGCCCAGTCGGCTCAGGCTATCACGCATCACCTGAGTATCCTCTGAGTCGAGGGCGTGTGTGATGGTCACGCGATAGTTGCACAACGCGGCAAGCAACAGCGCGCGGTTGGTAATGCTTTTGGAACCCGGTAGTTCTACACAGGCGTCGGGCGGGGCGAACAGAGGCTGGATCGGGCGGGATGTGCTCATAGTCCGAACGCCTGGCGCAGGAGACGGGCATCAGTGAAGAGACGCTGGATGGTCTCAGCGTCTTCCTCAGCGATAGCGGAGCGCACTTCCTGCAACTTGCCGATGAACTCGTCGATAGCCCATAGCACGTGTTCGCGGTTATGCAAAAAGATATCGCGCCATAGTTCGGGCGAGCTGGCGGCGACGCGCGTGCCGTCGCGGAAGCTTCCGCCGATTAGCTGCGGGTAGGGGGTGTTTTCGGCAACATGTACCAGAGCTAGCGCCAGTGCATGGGGCAGGTGGCTGGTCAGCGCCACGGCGCGGTCGTGCTCCTCTGGGTCGGCGGTGATTACCTGCGCGCCCATCCCCTGCGCCAGTGCAACGATCTTTTGCAGGGCATCTGGAGAGGTTTTTTGCGTTGGCGTCAGCGCCCAGGTGGTCCCTTCAAACAGATTGGCACGGGCGTTTTGTACGCCTGTCTGCTCGGAACCTGCCATGGGATGTCCGCCTACGAATCGCTCACCAAGCAGCCCGGTTGCCTGCTGCACAATAGCGCTCTTGACGGAGCCTACGTCGGTTACCACGCACTCGGGAGAAAGCCATTGCAGGCACATCTTGATAGTTGGCACGATCAGCCCCACCGGCGTGCAAACGGCTACCATATCGGCGCCCCTGACGCCATCCTGCAGCGAGGGCGCTGCTTCGTCGATAGCCCCTGCTTGCAGAGCAGCTTGCAATCGCTCCGCACTACGCCCCACACCGACAACCTGCCTCGCCAGCGACCGCTGGCGCGCTGCCATACCAATTGAACCACCGATCAGTCCTACACCGATGATACACAGTCTATCGCAAACCGCTTTTGTCATGCTGTATCTCCATTTCACCAGTGGCACGGGCATCTTTGCTCATGAAAACGACGTTCCTGCCGCTGTTCACCGCGAGGAGAAGCGCGTTTAGATGCCGCGTCCGACCGCCTGGGCGAGAACACGCAACCGCTCCATCATCTGTGCAAACGCTTCGAAGCGCAGGGACTGTGGTCCGTCTTTCAAGGCGCGTTCGGGTTGTGGATGTACCTCGACGATGATCCCGTCCGCCCCTGCCGCAATCGCCGCCGCCGCCACCGCGGGCACGAGACTCGCTTTGCCTGTACCGTGCGAAGGGTCGGCAATAACGGGCAGGTGCGAAATCTCCTTCGCAACGGGAATAGCGTTGATGTCGAAGGTATTGCGCGTGTAGGTTTCGAAGGTGCGGATGCCTCGCTCGCACAGGATGATGTTGTAGTTGCCGCGCGAAGCGATATACTCCGCTGCCAGCATCCATTCTTCAATCAGTGACGCCCAACCTCGTTTGAGTAGCACAGGCGTGTTCGTGTTGCCGATTTCCTTCAACAGGGCGAAGTTGGTCATGTTGCGCGTGCCCACCTGAAAGATGTCGGTATATTGGGCAACGAGCTCCACGTCGCGGGTATCCATGACTTCGGTGATGATAGGTAAACCTGTCTCTTCACGCGCAGCAGCAAGCAGTTTCAGCCCTTCCTCGCCCATGCCTTGAAACGAGTAGGGTGAGGTGCTGGGTTTGTATGCTCCGCCGCGCAGGATATGCGCGCCCATCTGTTTCACGAAACGGGCGGTCTCCATCAGCTGCTCTTCCGACTCGATAGTACAGGGACCAGCCATCACAGTCAGCTGGTTACCGCCTATCTCCACCCCGCGCACGTTGATAACAGTACCTTCCGGGCGGAAGGGGCGTCCGACCAGCTTGTAGGGTTTGGAAATAATGATGACCTGTTCCACATACGGCAGCGCGCGGAACTGTTCGGAGAGTGCAGCTTTTTCCGCATCCATGACGCCGATGCAGCCGATGACCGTGCGCTCGACGCCTCGCGATACATGTGCGCCGAACCCTCGGGCCCGGATGTTTTCGGTTAACTCTTCAATATCACGTTCTGTTGCCTGTGGCGTGAGTACGATAATCAAGGCGATAACACTCCTCCTTAGCAACTTTGCAATAGGGGTTAGTGAAGGAATTATACAGGAACAAGAGGGGAATCGTCAACTGAACCTTACAGCAAGCACGACATCTCCCCTCACACCCACATCATTGGCAGAGCGGGTCTGCCGCCAATGCACGCATTTCGCAGAGGCGTCCACCGCGCCTACCGAGTGCGGCATAATACAGGATAGTCTGGTTCTCCCTCGCCCGTGTAGCGCGCCTTTGTGCTGATGAAATCCAGAATGAACGCCCAGCGCGGATGCGGCGAGCGGTTCGGCGCAGAGTAATGCAGCACCATACCATCATGCAGCACAATATCGCCCGCCTTCGCTTCTACAAGTACCGATTTCGACGGGTCTATCCGTGACTCGTCTACTGCCAGATGTGATACGCTCTCAGTCCAGGTGGTTTCTGTGGTCAGGTTACCCCACTGGTGGCTACCCGGGATGTATTGCATACACCCGTTTTGCGCGGTGGCGTCGTCTAACGCCATCCACACCGCTACGTGCAGATACGGCGCTTTTGGTTCGAAGGGGAAGTAGGGGATGTCCTGGTGCCAGGGCTTCTCCACGCCGATATGCGGCGGCTTGAGCAGCGCCTTGTCGGCAAAGAACCATACTTCATCGCCCAGAATAGCGGTGACCAGCGACAAGATACGCTCATCCTGTACCAGGCGGGTTACCAGCGGGTCGTTGCCGTACAGGTTCCATATTTTACGCACCGCCAGTGTGGGGTCTTCTACTCGCACCTTGCCCGACAGCACCGCGGGCTCCAGCTGGATGCCTACGCCGTTGTAGAAAACGCTGTCGGTGTCGGGAACCTCGCCCGCACGGAGCATTCCCAGACCCGTACGCAAATATCCTGCGAGCACATGCTTGATAGCTTGCACCTCTTCTGGGGTAAGCACCCTACGCACTGCAAGGAATCCGTCTCGCTCGTACTGCGCCCTCTGTTCGGGAGATAAATTCACCATCTCATGCACCCCTCCTGTCGTGAGAATACAGTTATACTATACGTACTGAAGGGACGCGCTCCGTCGCGTCCACACACCGATTACCTCTGGAGGGACGCGCTCCGTCGCGTCCACACACCGATTGCCTCTGGAGGGACGCGCTCCGTCGCGTCCATCATGGTCACAACAGAGTGTGACCCTCCAGGATGTTCATGGCTGGCAAAGCGTTGATTCTTTGTCACGTGGCGATTTTGGGATAGGGCAATCCCCTCCCCCGATTGCAATCGGGGGCTATGAATGCTCAGAAATCCGCCTTCGCGGATTCAAAACCTGCGCAGGCAGGTTTTTTTCTGCTTATAGCCCACCATTTCAATGGTGGGCTACCAGAGAAGCAATCACAAATTCATAGCTTAACGAAATGCTACTATTAACATAGCAAAACATTCTTATCCTGTCAAGCCCGTTCCTGCCAATGCAAGGAAAAAGTCATACCATGTGCGTATTTTACCAGCGAGGAGGAGTGGCGATGATTCAACGAATTCTTCTGGCAACCGACGGTTCCGAGACCGCGCTAAAAGCCACCCGCTGGGCGGCGGAACTGGCGAAGACATACAATGCAAAGGTGACGGTACTGCATGTGGTGCACATCCCCGCCGCGCTGGCAGGTTCCACCGTATTACCGGGCGGCGCTACCGACGTGGCAGTTGTAACCCGGCTCATGGAGCAGGCGGCGGAGGGAGTCATCACGATTACGGTACCCTTGCTGGAAGAGGCAGGAGTAGAATACGATTCGCGCATCGAGTATGGTCACACCGCAGACACCATCGTACGAGTTGCTGAAGAAGAGAAGGCAGACCTCATCGTGATGGGCTCGCGCGGGTTAACCGACGCTTCCGCGCTGCTGCTGGGTAGCGTTTCGCATAAGGTGCTCCACGTTGTCCACGATAAACCCGTATTGATTGTGCGATGAGAGACGAACATACTGAGCGCTGGCAACAACGCTACCGCGAAACCCCGCCAGAACTGATGCCCTGGCACCGCGAGCAACCCGCCGAGACTCTTGTAGAGGCAGTGCGTCGTGGGCTACTGCCAAGGGGCGTCGCGATAGACCTGGGCTGCGGTACCGGAACCGACCTGATATACCTCGCTCAGCAGGGCTACCATGTTATCGGCGTCGATATCGCTATAGAGCCGTTGCGTTTCGCCCACGAGCGGTTCCGGCAAGCGGGGCTGCATATTCCGCTCATTCAGGCGGATGCTCGCTTTCTACCCTTCCGCGACGCCAGCATCAACCTGATTTGCGACTCGGGGTGTTTCCACTCCTTTGCTCCGGAGATTCGCCCCATGTACGCCCGTTCAGTGGCGCGAGTACTGAAGCCGGGCGGTATGCTGTTCATGCGAGAGTTCCACGCCGACCAACCGCAGCCCCCTGAAGGCGGCCCCTACCGGCTGAAGCTGGAGGAGTTCTTCGAGGTATTCACCCCTTATTTCCGCTTTTTGAGCGTCGGAGAGGCATATTACCATGAACTGCCTCCGGACCGACGGCGTTTGCACATTATCCGTCTGCAGCGCAATCCGTGACCCACTTTAGGGTATAATCGGGCAAACAACAAGGAAAGCGCACACGGGGATTTTGGATGCTCTTACGCAAACTGGGTACTCTCTTTTTGCTGCTGCATGCTGTGGTAGCCGCCTCCAGCCTTATCGGCACCTGGGCGCTATACAATCTATCTGAAGTGCCCGACTGGGACTACACCGCGCTGACTTTCTGGATGGGTATTGCCAACGTGCTCACTGGCGTGTTATCTGCTCTGCTGTTCATGGCAGCCCGTGAAGGTTGGAAAGCAGCAGCCATTCTATTAACACTGTGTATCGTACTGGCGGGCGGTATGGAGCTGCTGGGTACCACGACGGGCGTTCCTTTCGGAAGATACTCCTACACCGACCTGTTTGGTCCAAAGTTTCTGGGACACGTGCCCTACCTGATCCCGCCCTCGTGGATGATGATGCTTTATCCCGCGATGATGTTGACCGAACTGTTGCTTCCACGCAAAAGGTTCTGGACACTTTGTGGGCAGAGGTCTGATACCAGCCCCTCTGCAATATGGGAATTGTTGCTGCGTGCTGCCGCGGCGGGGCTCATCCTGACCGTCTGGGATTTCGCGATGGACCCGGCAATGACTACTGGCTTCGCTTACTGGCAGTGGCACACAGAAGGAGGGGGCTTCTATGGCATGCCTTATATCAACTGGCTTGGCTGGTGGTTTACCGGCGCGCTGGTAGCGACGGTATTCTGGGCGGTTTGTGGAAGTTGGAAAGGCGAGTGGGAACCGTTTGCCTTCGTTCTGTACCTGGTGCAAGGGGCGTTTATGGCAGGTTTGGCTTGGCTGTACATGCGTCCACTGGCGTCCCTGTTGTGGCTGATTGCGGTAGTCATATTAACCGCGCTGGTGTGGAAGAGGCTTTGCGCTCAACCAGAGCTACCGCAAGAGGTGGCGGCATGACTCGCGTGGTCGTTGTAGGCGGCGGGATTGGCGGGCTCGCCGCCGCAGCGCGCCTTGCGCACAGCGGTTACCATGTAACGCTGTTGGAGCAACGCGAACATCTGGGAGGGCGCACAGGACAGTTACAACGTGAGGGCTTCCGATTCGACACTGGCCCCACGTTGCTCATGATGCTCGAACCACTGGAGAAGCTGTATCGCGACCTTAACCAGCGGATGGAGGACTACCTGCAACCGGTGTTGCTTAGCCCCTCTTATCGCGTATTCTACGCGGACGGTACGCGCTTTGACTCGTCACCTTGCATTGCGCACATGGTTCGTGAGATCGCGCAGAAAATATCGCCCGCGGAGGTCCCCGGCTACCTGCGCCTGATGGCTGACCTGAGTGGGATGCTGCACGACGTGGTTCCGGCGTTTGTGCGGCGCAACTACCGTTCCCCGCTAGACCTGTTAGGGGCAAAGCAAATCAGCCTGCTGGTGAAACACCGTTTGCTTGCCAACCTGTTTCGTCGCATCCGACGCTATGTCCAATCCCCGCGCCTGCAGATGTTGTTCACTTTCCAGACCATGTATCTGGGACTCTCGCCGCTGGAAGCGCCCTGGGTGTACGCGATTCTGACTTACATGGAGTCTGGGGAAGGGGTTTGGTTTCCTCGCGGGGGGGTGTATCAGCTGGTACACGCGCTGGAGAGGTTGGCGCATGAGGAGGGGGTACAGATTCGCACCGGTGAAAGAGTCCAGCAGGTGTTAGTAGAGGCAGGTAGAGCGACAGGTGTGCGTTTGGCTTCGGGAGAGGTGCTGCAGGCGGATGTGGTGGTGCTCAATACCGATGTGCCTACCGCCTATGCGAGCCTGTTGCCTCAGAACAGGCAATCCCATCGCCGGTGGCGCAACTCCTGCAGCGCGCTGGTGTTTTGCATCGGGTATGAGGGAAAACTGCCGCAGCTGCTGCACCACAACGTACACTTCAGCGCGGATTTCGAGCGCAACTTGCAAGAGATCTTTGTCGAGAAGATAGTGCCTGAAGACCCTTCGTTTTACACCTGCCTATCGGTGCGCACCGAACCCTCCGATGCGCCGGATGGATGCGAAAACCTGTATGTGCTGGTGCCTGTGCCCAATCGTTCAGGACAGGATGCCTCGGCATTGAAACAGCAGGTGCTGGAGAGAGTGCTTGGTCGGTTGGAAAGGGAGGTGGGCTTTTGCCGACAGAGGATACGCTTTGTGCAAAGCCTCTCTCCTGCCGATTGGGAGGCAATGGGGCTGTGGCAAGGGGCTGCCTTCGGTCTGAGCCATCACTTCTGGCAGTCCACCTGCTTCCGTCCATCCAACCGCGCGCCGTTTGGGGGAGTGTACTTTGTCGGAGCCAGCACTGTGCCGGGCAACGGAATCCCAATGGTGCTTATCTCAGCCGAGCTGGTGCAGCAGCGGATTGAACAAGAGGTCGGTTTGCGCGTGACGAAATGACCCATATTGGTCGCGACGGAGCGCGACCCTTCAATGCTTGTCATGCTGAGCGCAAGCGAAGCATCTGAGACCCTTCGCTAACGCTCAGGGTGACAGACGAGGTGGAGGGCGAGGCTCCCGCCGAGCCGTCTGCGTGGTCGCGACGGAGCGCGACCCTCCAGAGGTTGCCTGCCCACATTTGGAGGGACGCACTCCGTTGCGTCCATTCATCCAACATTGGAGGGAGGCGCTCTGTCGCATCCCTCCTCAGGGTCACGACGGAGCGTGACCCTCCAAAGAACCTGCATCACGGTCGCGACGGAGCGCGACCCTCCAG
>JANWYZ010000260.1 GCA_025054895.1 bacterium
CACGCACGACGGCTCGGCGGGAGCCTCGCCCTACAACTGGTTCGTCATGCCGAGCGAAGCGAAGAATCGCCGAAGGGACGCTACCGCCTCACTTCGTGCAGCACCTCGCCTGCAGGCGAAAGCAGCTGGACGTGTAGAGGCATTTGCCCCACAGCGTGCGTCGAGCAGCTCAGGCAGGGGTCAAAGCAGCGGATCACCGCCTCCACACGGTTCAGCATCCCTTCCTGAATCCGCTCTCCCTTCACGAAGTGCTTTGCCGCCTGCAGGATACCCCGGTTCATCGCCAGGTTGTTGTGTCCTGTGGCGATAATCAGGTTCGCCCAGGTGATAAGCCCGTCCTTATCGATGCGGTAGTGGTGAATCAGCGTACCGCGCGGCGCTTCTGCGACGCCGATGCCTTCGCTACGGTTGGGCCCGGCTACCGCCTGCACGCGCGTGTCCAGAATGTCTGGTTCATTCAGCAACTGCTGGATGCGCTCTAGACCGTACAGTATCTCGATGAGGCGGGCGTAGTGGTAGTGGAACGAGCTAAGCACCGCGCCTCGCTCCAGCGCGCGAAACTCTGCCCAAGCCTCGTCGGCGCGTGGCGTGCCGCAGCGGTCTATCAGATTCAAACGAGCCAGCGGTCCCACCCGATAGATGCCCTCGGGATAGCCGATGGGTTTGTAGTAGGGGAACTTCAGGTAGGTCCACGGCTCCACCGCCTCGCCGATGTACTGTTGATAGTCGCTGGGGTCTATCTTATCGGCGATAACGTTGCCTGCGGAGTCGACCACGCGCAACACGCCGTCGTAATGTTCCAGTGCGCCCGTCTCCGTGACCAGCCCAAGGAACAGGGAGGGGAAATTGGCGAAGGTCTGTATCTCCTCGCTGAACTGGCGTAGCACGCTGCGGAACCATCCGATAGCACGCTGGGTGATGTCGAGGGCTTCGGGGATGCCTGCTAGCATCTGTTCACGTTTCTCTGCGCTGAGCGGCTGCGCTACCCCGCCCGGCACAATCCACGAAGGATGGATTCGCTTACCTGCCAGCCACTCAATAATCTGCTGTCCGAACTGGCGCAGGCGGATTCCGTCGCGCGCCATCTGCGGATTTGCCTGGATCACCCCCACAATGTTGCGCACGGCGGGATCGGCGTCCATACCCAACAGGAAATCGGGCGAAGAGAGGTGGAAAAAACTAAGCGCGTGCGATTGTACCAGTTGCGCCAGATTGAAGAGGCGCCGCAGTTTGTCCGCCGTTTCCGGGATACGCACTGCCAACAGGGCATCGCACGCCTTGCCGGAAGCAATCAGGTGGCTTACCGGACAGATACCGCAGATGCGTGCGGTGAGCGCGGGCATCTCGCCGAATCGTCTTCCTTCGCACAGCTTCTCGAAGCCGCGGAACTGGGTGATATGCAGTTGCGCATCGCGCACGATGCCCTGTTCATCCAGCTGGATGGTGATTTTGGCGTGCCCTTCAATGCGCGTGATAGGGTCTATAGTAATGGTCTGTGCCATCGTGTTGCCTCCTTTTACGCTCCGAAGCGCGTCAGCTTCGCCATGTCTGGCACTCTATCTGCCAGCAGGTCGCTAACCGCCAGGTAGATGGTTTCCGCTGAAGGTGGACATCCGGGAATGAACACGTCTACCTTCACCACCTCATGCACCGGGCGCACTCGTTCGATAAGAGGTGGAATGACCTCTCGCGGCACCTGTGGGTAGAGGGTGACGTTTTCCAGATATGCCCGTTGCAGCACCGCGTTCGTTCCGAAGGGGTTGCGCATGGAAGGCACATTGCCCGTCACAGCGCAGTCGCCGAAAGCCACCAGCACCCTAGTGCGTTCGCGCACCAGACGTATTTTGTGCAGGTCTTCCTCGCTGCTTACCGCTCCTTCCACCAGGGTGATGTCCACATCTTGCGGAAACTCCTTCAAGTCCACCAGAGGGCTGTATACCAAGTCCGCCTGCTGGAACAGCTCTATCAGCCTCTCGTCCATGTCCAGGAAGGACATGTGGCATCCGGAGCAACCGTCCAGCCAAACGGTGGCGATTTTCTTCTTGCTCATCGTCGTTCCTCCCGCATCATGGTAAGATAGGGCAGGAACTGCCGTTTCTTCATGCGCTCAGACACGGGCTTGCCCTTCTCGAACAGCGCTCCCGTGGGACACACGTTGACGCACTTGCCACAGCTGGTGCAGCTCTCGGACTCGCCCCACGGCTGGTTGAGGTCGGTAATGACGCGGCTGTCGATGCCCCTTCCCATCACGTCCCAGGTGTGCGCGCCTTCGATCTCGTCGCATACGCGCACGCAGCGCGTGCACAGGATGCACCGGTTGTGGTCTACCACGAATCGCTCGTGGCTGGCGTCGACGGGAAGGCGAGGGAAACGATAGGGCACGCTCACGTGCGTCATTCCCAGGACCTGCGCCATGCTCTGCAGCTCGCATTGTCCGTTTACCACACACACCGAGCAGATGTGGTTGCGCTCCGAGAAGAGCAACTCCAGCGTCATCCGGCGGTACTTCTGCAGTCGCTCGGACTGGGTAATCACCTCCATCCCTTCTTCTACGCGCGTGACGCAGGCGGGGAGCAGGCGCGATACGCCCTTCACCTCCACCAGGCACAATCGACATGCGCCGATGGGGGTCAGTCCCTCCAGGTTGCACAGGGTGGGGATAAAGATACCGTTCTGGCGAGCGACCTCCAGAATGGTCTCATCTTCACGACCGCTCACATCGCGGTCATCTATCTTCAGCGTTTTGACGCGAACTGGCTGATTCATCGGCTTCCTCCCCGTTGTATTGAGCATACCCCCGCTGGGCACTGCTTATCCACGATGTGCGCGATGTATTCATCGCGGAAGTACTGCAGCGTGCTCAGCACGGGGTTGGGCGCGGTTTGCCCCAAACCGCAAAGACTGGTGTATTTCACCATGTCGCACAGCTCCTCCAGCAAGGCGAGGTCGTCCATTGTTGCTTCGCCGGAGGTAATCTTATCCAGAATCTGGTGCATCTGGGCGGTACCCACTCGACAGGGCACACACTTGCCGCACGACTCGGTAAGGCAGAAGTCCATAAAGAACTTCGCCACGTCCACCATGCAGGAGGTCTCGTCCATAACGATCATGCCTCCTGACCCCATGATAGAGCCTACCTTCACCAGTGACTCGTAGTCTACAGGCATATCCAGGTACTGCTCGGGTATGCAGCCGCCCGAGGGACCACCTGTTTGCACGGCTTTGAACTTATGCCCATCCGGGATACCACCGCCGATGTCGAAGATAATCTCGCGTAGCGTAATACCCATCGGCACCTCGATAAGACCGGTGTTCCTCACGCGCCCTGCCAGTGCGAATACCTTTGTGCCTTTGCTCTTCTCAGTGCCGATGCTGGCGAACCAGTCGCCGCCGTTGCGGATAATGGGAGCGACATTGGCGAAGGTCTCCACGTTATTGATGAGGGTGGGGTAGCCCCACAATCCGTACTCAGCGGGGTAGGGGGGACGCGGGCGCGGTTGACCTCGCTTACCCTCGATGGAGGCGATGAGCGCAGTCTCCTCGCCACACACGAAGGCTCCTGCACCCAACCGAATGTCCACGTGAAAGCTGAAGGTCGTGCCGCAGATGTTATTCCCCAGCAATCCCAGGCGCTCCGCCTGTCGAATGGCGGTGCGCAGCCTCTTCACCGCCAGCGGGTACTCGGCACGCACATACAGGTAGCCCTGGCTTGCGCCCACCGCGTAGGCGGCTATCGCCATACCCTCCAGCACGCGATGAGGGTCGCTTTCCAGTACACTGCGGTCCATAAACGCGCCGGGGTCGCCCTCGTCGGCGTTGCAGATGACGAACTTGCGGCTACCACCTGCCTTGGCAACGGTGCTCCATTTCAAACCTGTTGGATACCCCGCGCCTCCACGACCGCGTAACCCACTGCGCGTGATTTCCTCGATAACCTCTTGCGGACTCATCTCCTCTAACACACGGGCAAGGGCGGTATAGCCGTCTCGCGCGATATAGTCCTCTATCTTCTCGGGGTCGATCACCCCGCTGTTTTCCAGAACGATTTTGACCTGCTTGGTGAAGAAAGACATATCGGAGGGGCACACCAACCGCTGCACAGGCTTGTTTCCGAGGCTGTCTACAATCGCGGTGGCGTCGGCTTCTGTCACGCCCTGATACATGACGCCTTCTGGCTCCACCACCAGCAGCGGCCCCACCGGGCCCCAACCGAGGCCGCCGACCCCTTTG
>JANWYZ010000261.1 GCA_025054895.1 bacterium
CATCGACGGTACCTTCAAAAACCTGTTGCCGTATGTTGGCGCAACAGGGGTGGACTGTGCGCAGTCACTTACCCCCGCGCCGGTGGGCGATGTGCCGCTGGAGGATTTCCGCAAGCTGGCAGGTCCCGATCTCATCCTGTGGGGCGGGGTGCCCGCCGCCTTTTTCAGCCCGCTTTACAGCGAGCAGACGCTGAGGGAAATCGTCATGAAGGCGATAGGGCTGTACAGGAACGACGCCCGTTTTATGCTATGCGTGTGCGACCAGGTGCCGCCCGACGGCATCATCGAGCGGGTGAAAATGGTGAGCGACCTGGTAGAGGAGTATGGGCGGATAGAGTAACTACTACGTCGCCAGCAACTCCACTACCTTGCGTGCAATCTGAGGCAGTGGCAGCACGAACTCCGCCCCGCCGAGCTGGATCGCCTCGCGTGGCATTCCAAACACCACGCAGGTCTCTTCGTCCTGCGCGATAGTGTGTGCGCCGATGTCGCGCAGCTTCTTCAGCCCCTTCGCCCCGTCCGCGCCCATGCCGGTTAGCAGCACTGCCACGGTGGACGCGCCGCTCGCCTGTAGCACCGAATCGAACAGGGCATCCACAGAGGGGCGGTGGCGGTTGACAGGTTCGGTCTGTACCACGCGAGCGCGGTATGCAGAACCGTTCCGAGCCACCTGCAGGTGGTAGTCGCCGGGGGCGATGTAAGCGTGTCCGGGCTGTAGCGCCTCGCCGTCCTCAGCCTCTTTCACGCGTACGGCGCACAACTTGTCCAGCCGTTCGGCGAAGGAGCGAGTGAACACGGGCGGCATGTGCTGCACGATAACGATGGGGGGAACTTGCGCTGGTAGTCCTTGCAATACCTGCCGAATCGCTTCAGGACCGCCAGTGGACGCGCCGACGGCGACGAGCTGGTTTGCGCCGATAATGCGCCTCGCCGAGGCTTGAGGCATCTCCACAGGGGCAACGTGCGCCTGTTTGGGATGTACACGGGCGTGTGCCGCGCCTTTTACTTTGGTAGTAATCTCGTGCGATAGCGCTGCCATACCGGTGAAAATGCTCTGCGTGGGCTTGGCGATAAAATCGACGGCGCCCAGTTCGAGCGCTTTCAGCGTGACTTCGCTACCCTCGCGGGTGAGAGTGGAAATCATCACGACTGGCATCGGGTGTGAGCGCATCAGCTTCTCGAGAAAGGTGATGCCGTCCATGCGCGGCATCTCCACGTCCAGCGTCAGCACATCCGGCTTGAGCTGCACGATCTTGTCATAGCCTTCGATGGGGTCGCTGGCAACCCCAACGACTTCTATGCCGCCATCTCGCGCGAAAATGTCTTTGAGTAGCTGCCGAATGACCACCGAGTCGTCGATGATCAGCACACGAACGGGACGATGCCCTTCCATAGACAACTCCTCCTGAGGGACTACCATAGAAGATTATCGGCAGAGCAACTGGTGGAGGTAAGAGGTTGTTACATAAACAGTAAGGTTTGTGATACCATGAAGCCAATCTTTGCAGGTCTGGGTCTGGTCAACGCCATCCGCGAACAGGTGAACGCTTGAAGCGGGTGCGTCGTCTGAGGCTAAAGTCGCCCCTCGCTAAACCGAAGTCTGTGTATCCTTATCAACAAGCCGGCGCCATAGGCTCCCGTTTATTGAGGAACGACTTCAGCCCTGTGCAGTCCCACATCAGGAAACTGGTGTGCATCCATGCAGCAAGCGATAACTTACTGCGGTCCCGTATACCCCGCACCGAAGGTGGTATTCTTCCAGGTTAGCTCTGTCCACCGTGAGTATTTGGCGTGTCCATCTACGTAGGTGACATTTGCTCCTGCACGGTGGCGTGAGAGGCTATCCAGCACGCTCCTGCTGAATTGCGCCAGCCACTGCTCGGCGGTCCAGCAGCACTGCCAGATTTTGCAGCATCCCTCTTTGGCAAAAGCGACGCGGGCCATAATCCAGTCGTCGTTATACCACTTGCTGCCGATGTACACCCAGTTATCCACCAGTTGTACCCCGCTGTCAAAAAACATCGCCCAGCTTGCAGGCGTAGGAATGGCTGCCATACTATTGCTGGGAAATGACTGGGTAAGATTCTCGCTAAGCCCGTACGATACGTACCGCGGATTGCATCCTTCCCAGAAGCGGCAGGGGACTCCAGTAGTCGGGTTGATCGGTGCGAATCGGTCATTTCGCCCACCGTCGTCTGTACAGCCAAAAGCGGGGTCTGTCCACAGGTCATTGATTTTCAGTGGGTCATTGGGACACTGGTAGACCCCGTCGTTCTTGACGTAGGGGTAGATTGCCATCGTCCAGAATGCGGACGAATCTCTGGGCAACCCATTGTTCCCCCCTGCGCAGTAGAAGTTAGTATCCCACGCACCGAAACGTTCATCATAGTCCTGCGCATACTGGAGCAAGCCAAGCGTGAGCTGTTTCATGTTGGACAGACAGCTGCTCTGACGCGCAGTGTCTCGTGCCTGGGCAAACACGGGAAACAGAATCGCCGCCAGTATCGCGATTATCGCGATAACTACAAGCAGCTCGATGAGGGTAAAAGCACGCATTTTGTTCATCTCAGTACCTCCTTTTTGAAGTGTAGTTTTGGAATGAAACGGACTTGCTCTGTTGCGAACAGCTCTCGTCCGATGCTTGCCTTGTGAGTGCGGTACTGCTTCCACATAGGGAGCCCCTTTGTCGCAAGTTGGCGCAAGGGCATTAGCGTTGGCTGGGTACAGCACCTGGCACGCCCCCTTGCAATTTCGTACCTGGCGGGAACATGCGTTCCAGTTGCCTTTTTTGCTCTTCGGTGAAACCTCCTCTGGTACCACTCTCGTTGTACCACCAGAAAAGCACGGAGACGATCAGCAACGCAATCACAATAGTGGTCCAGAACAGCACGGGAGAAACCTCTTTTTGCCTTCCCATCGAGGATCAGTAACCTCCTTTTGAGCCAGCATCGTTTTGGAAAACGGATTTCCCCTTCTTCCAGGAACCACATGATCGCCTGATAATCATCTGAGCAGGCATAACAATATGTCGTGCCCCTACAGGCTCCTGGCGAATAAGGCGTATCAGCATTTGCGTAGCCTGCCGCGCCATTGCCTCTGCAAAAACGCGCACGGTGGTCAGGCTTGGCTCGGAATACTCTGTATAGCGAGCGTCGTTGAACCCAACCACTGCCAGGTCGTCTGGTACATGCAATCCGTGCTGATGTGCTTTGTAGATGATGCCGAGAGCAAGGCTGTCGTCCATTGCTACCACAGCTGTGGGACGCGGTTGATTGCGTTGCAGCAGAATCTCCAGTGCTTGAGCGCCCGCCTGGGATGAGTACTCTTCTACCTCAACGACGAAAGATTGGTCAAAAGGTATGCCCGCCTGTAGTAAGGCTTGGCGATAGCCCCGTTGCCGGCTGCGACAGGTGAGATAGTGGCGTGGAGCGGAGACCAGAGCGATGTGATGATGCCCCAGCGCAATCAGATGCTGAGTTGCCATGAAGGCGGCGCCTTCGTTATCCAGGTCTACGCTGTAAACTTCTTCCTTTTCGTAACTACCAATGAGCACGAACGGCATCTTGCCTTTGAGCAGTGATATGCGGGGGTCGTCCTCTACTGGTTCATAAATGATGACCCCGTCCACTGACCGTTCTGCGATTATCTCTTCCAGCTGCCTCAGCTCCTCCTGAATATCCCGATAGCCGCTTACAGTAATGTGCCAACCCTCTTCGCGTGCTGCCTTAAATGCGCCGCTCACCAGTTCGCTGGCAAAAGGCGAGAAGGGCATTTCAGGAGCCAGTAATACCGAAACCGCTATCAAGTGGTGCAGGTTGGTCCTCAGAGAGCGAGCGCCGCGATGTGGCTGATAACCTAACCGGCTCGCTGTTTCCAGAATACGCTGCCGTGTGGTTTCAGAAACGCGAGTGCGCGGTTTGTTGTTCAGCACATCGCAAGCAGTAGCAATGCTCACCTGAGATGCCATGGCAATGTCTTTCAGTGTAATGCGACGCTTCTCCATTTTTTACTAATTTTGCCAAAACGATTTGCTAAAATTATATCACAGCCAAGCTTATATTGTCAACCCCAGCGGAGGCTGTTCCAAAAGCCTCCGGTATCCACATCGCCGCGCAAAGAAACAGGGGAGCACCCAACGCCTGCGACTGTGATCTCCTGAAGGATCACGCTCTGTCGTGACGCCGATAGTGGACGCGACGGAGCGCGTTCTTCCAGGGCGAACG
>JANWYZ010000262.1 GCA_025054895.1 bacterium
AAAACGTCGCTCGGCGTCGAACTCACGATACGGTTCGCGCAAGCCCAGTCCGCTCTGCGGTATCTCGCCGATGCCGCGCCACTTGCGCGGAACCACCTCGAATACTTCGCGGATGAGCTGCTGGGCAGGCTGGTTGCCTTCACGGCGCACCGAACGAGCGTACTGATTTTCCACCTCTGCACGTCCCTCTTCCAGCTGCTTCACACACAGGTAGACGCCATGCAGGATGTCCAGCGGTTCAAAGCCGGTCACTACGATAGGCACGTGGTACTTCTGGGCGATCGGTTCATACTCGGTATAACCCATCACCGTGCAAACGTGCCCCGCCGCCAGAAAGCCCTGCACGCGGTTGGTCGGCGAGCGCAAGATGGCTTCTATCGCGGGCGGAACCAGCACGTGCGAAACCAGGATGGAAAAGTTTTTCACGCCTTTCTGTTTCGCTTGATATACCGCCATCGCATTGGCGGGCGCAGTGGTCTCGAAGCCCACAGCGAAAAACACCACCTGCCGGTCAGGGTTCTTCAACGCCAGCTGCAGAGCATCCAGCGGAGAGTATACGATGCGCACATCGCCCCCTGCCGCTTTGGCGGAGAGCAGGTCGCCCTTTGTACCCGGCACGCGCAGCATATCGCCAAACGAACAAAAGATCACATCCGCACGCGACGCCAGCTCCACTGCTTTGTCGATCAGCTCCACCGGCGTCACGCATACTGGACAGCCCGGACCATGCAACAGGGTAATCTGCGGCGGCAGCAGTTCGTCGATACCAAACTTCATGATGGCATGTGTCTGTCCGCCACAGATTTCCATAATGGTCCACTCGCGTGTGACCGCTTTGCGAATGGCTTCCGCGAACTTCTGAGCGGCCTGGGCGTCGCGGTATTCCTCGATGAACCTCATGCGGGTTGCTCCTGTAGCTCGCTCAGTTCGTCCATCTGGCGCAGATACTCAAACACCTCCTGCGCTTCCTGTTCGTCCACAATGCTAATCGCGAAGCCTACATGCACTATCACATAATCGCCCACCTGCGCCTCGGGCACGTAGGCAAGGTTCACCTCTTTGACGATGCCGCCAAAGCTGACCTTACCCGTGCGCGTGAGCGGGTCTTCTCCTTCGATGCTCAATATCTGCCCCGGTATCGCCAGGCACATCGGTTTAGCCTCCAGAACAGGTTGTTACTAGTATACCATGTTGTATGAATCAATACTGTGGGGGTATATAGCGCAGAAGAGGCGGTGAAGCGGCGTGCAGAAGTAGAGATTGTACGCTTGCCGCATAGCGCGCCCGGCTTTATGCATCGACAACTCTCCGCACGCCCCACAGGATAGAGCGGTAATACGGGTCGTCAAGGCGGGTAACATTGACGCCTATACCGCCGGCGGAATGGATAAAGTGCTCGCCGTCGACAATCATCCCCACGTGCGTCACCGTACGCCGGTGCGGGTCGTTGCCGCCTGCGAAGAAGATAAGGTCTCCCGGCTGAACTTTCTCCAGCGGCATCTCCGCGCTGCGACTGAACTCCGCTTGCAGGTCGGCGTCGCGGGGGATGACCAGCCCGCACATCCTGTACACCAGTTGCACGAAGCCCGAACAGTCTAACCCAAAGGGCGAACTGCCGCCCCACAGGTACGGAACGCCCAGCAGCCTCTTCGCGGTGTACACCAGCGCGTTTTGCCATCCCGCGCGCGGTACGACGTACGATTCGGTGTTCACCCCTTGTGAAACCACCATACCCTCCACGCGCAACGATCCGACACGGGTGACCACTACCCACTGCGAGGTCACATCCTGCGCCCATACCCAGCCCTGCTGTCCATCAGGCAGGCGTACCTGCAGCCAATCGTTATGCCATTCGCGCCCTTCCAGCAACGCCCCCATCGGGGCGATGGTGAGGTGTGGCGATCGCGTATCCGGTTGCTCGCGCACAAACGCCCACAATGCGTTAACGCGATACGCTTTTCCCTGTGAGGGGTACTCTTCGCTTTCGTCCAGCAGACGTACCTGCGTAGCGCGTACCCATCCCATGTAGCTGTCGTCGGTCTGCACCTGCACCCACTTCTCTTCGCGGTGAGACAGCGAGGGGAGTAGCAGCGTGCGCCCGAGTACCGTTTGCGATACCTGTTCGCTGTCGGCGTCGGGCTGGGCGTGCATCTTGACCACGTTGTGAATAACTACTGCCCTGGGCAAGATCAAGACCTCTGAAAATACCGTACTTTACACAGCTATCAAGCGTGATGGAACGTCCTATGATAAAGGTGGCTACGCGCCACGCAGCCGATGCGGTGGGCGGGATGGCGGAAGAGCCGGTGGAGAACGTCGGGCGCCGCCGCCCCGCCCTTTTTTGCCTTAAAACGCGAAGAAGTCGGCGATGCGCTGAGCGAGGAACAGGTCGCCGTCTATCAGCAGTTGCCCGCTCATGTACGCCTGGTCCGGCGCCATCCTGCCCTCCACAATAGCGAGGAAGGTCTGCGCATTGGTGTTTATGGTGACATCCACCCGCGCCCCCGATGCACCTCGGCGAATAGTACACTTGCCGTTGTTAATCTCGATTTCCCAGACGCCGCCGCCTTCGCCAGTAACGTTGAAGCGGTAGAGCACTTTGACGCCCTGCGCTCTCTCCGCCCGGAAGCGCGATGGCAAAGCGTCGAAGAAAGCAGCTACCTTCGATGCACCTGTAGTTGGGGGCGACTGCTGCACCATCGCGAGCAGCTTGTCCGTTACCACACGTCCTGCCTTCTCGCCCACGCTCATGCTGGTCTCATACCGGTACAGCGGCAATCCGTAGTCTGCCTCGGTCAGGATGTACCCCAGTTCGTCGTTTGCCAGACCGATAACCAGCTTGGGGTTGCCTTTCATGTGGCGCTTCAGCTGGAAACCGATATTAGGCAACGCCTCGCCAGGCAGGGTCACCATCTCCACCGGTCCCAGCGTGACGTGCATCACCTCAGTGGTCACCTCGTCGGTCTGCAACACCGGTTCGGGGAACAGTCCAGCTCGCGCTGCCTGCCTGAACCTCTCGTTCTCCAGCGGGATAGTTACTTCCGCCCTCTGGATGGTGAGGGAGGCTTCTCGCAAGGCTGTGGCGTTCTTGAGCGCGCTCAGTGCAGCTTGCCCCAATGTGTTGCCTACACGCTCGCACTCTTTCCAGTCGTTACCCGGCGAGTCCACGGTGACCATGCCGCCCAGCGCTCCGTTCAGGAAGAGGGCGATGCCACCTTCTGCCCCCTCAATCGTCTGGCGCATGTAGTGCACAATGTCGGAAGTTAGCGAGTGGGTATCCATTAGCTCGGGATGCACCGCATAGTTCACGAGGGTCGCGATGGTTTTGTTGTCGTTGGCGTTGCGCAGCTGCAGTACGGCAATCGAGGTATCCAGTATTTCTGCCACCCGCACGTTGCGCGAGACGCCCGTCACGCCCTCCGCGCTGGCAACGCGCATCACCGCCGGCTGCAATTCCCTTGCGGCTTGCTCGATGGCATCCGCCACCTTCTGTTTCATCTGAGCGTACCATTCTCTATCCACACCCGACACGCCTTGCTCCGGTTGCCCCCATAACCCGATGCAGTCGGGGCCGCTGTGCGTGTGAGTGGAAGCGATAATGATGTGCTGTGCGGGCACTGACGTCACTTTGCTACGAATATCCTGCACCGCCGGGTACAGCAGCCCGATCAGGTCGCAGGAAACGATAGCCATTTTCGTTTCGCCCGACTGGATGACCACCGCACTGGCGTACACGTCATCATGCACCTCCCGGGCGCGGCGGTTTGCGTCGTAACCCGCCAGATAGGGCATCTTGTCCGGGGTAATCTTCACCCGAGCAGCTCCTGCCTGCAACAGCTGCGCCCATGAGGCAGATTGCAGCAGAAGTGCGAACAGCACCGTTGAGACAAGCACCGAAGCCAGATGTACCATCGACCTGTTTCCTCCCCTTCTCACATCAGGACGTTCCTTTTTTGATTCTACGATGACATACCGAATCCTGTTTCTCATTACGTTTCGTCTCCACCAGCTGCTGTGCTAAGTGATGATTCGGCAGCACCGTTTTAAGCACAGTGGCTGAGTAGCGATCTTCCCGCCATGCTGAGCATGGGCGAAGCATCTGGGAGATTCTTCGCTGACGCTCAGAATGACAGGATGAGCCGCTTTTTGTCATGCTGAGCGCAAGCGAAGCATCTGAGACCCTTCGCTAACGCTC
>JANWYZ010000263.1 GCA_025054895.1 bacterium
TCGCCTCTGTTAGCCCGATGGACTTTTATCAGGGCGAGATTGCCCAGCGCATCGTGCGCCACTGCCAGCGGCATGGTGGGCTATTCACCCAGGAAGACCTCGCCCAACCGCCCGCCGAATGGCTGGAGCCTCTGCGCGTGGAGTATCGTGGGTACACGCTACATGCCCAGCCGCCTGTGTCGCAGGGACACATTCTCGCACAGATGCTCAACCTCCTGGAGGGATACAACCTGCAACGTATGGGCGCGTTGAGCGCGGAGGTGATCCACCTGCAGGTGGAAGCGAAGAAACTCGCTTTTGCAGACCGGCAAGCCTACCTAGGCGATCCGCGTTTCGTACATGTGCCAATGGACGCTCTGCTGAGCAGGGAGTACGCCGCGCGCCGCCGCGAGCAAATAGACCCCCAACGCGCCAATGACCTCGTTACTGCCGGAGAGGTAGAACACGATACCACCTACTTCTGTGTGGTGGACCGATCGGGCAACGCTATCTCCTTTATCCAGAGCGTTTTCCATCCTTTCGGCTGTGCAGAGGTGGCAGAGGGCACGGGTATCCTGTTCAACAATCGAATGACGGGTTTCTCATTAGACCCGAGTAGCCCCAACGTGCTGGAGCCGGGCAAACGCACCGCACACACGCTCAACGCCTACCTGCTCACCCGCGGAGAGGAACTGGCTTTTGTCGGCGGCACACCGGGCGGCGACGTGCAGGTGCAGAGCAACACACAGGTCATCTGTAACCTGGTAGACTTCGGCATGAACCCGCAGGAGGCGGTAGAGGCGCCTCGCTGGCAGCACGACGCCGAAGGGCTGAAGATCGAGCGGCGTATGCCCATGCAGACCCTGCAAGCACTGGAGCGCAAAGGGCATCGCGTGTTGCTGTTGCCCGATTGGGGGCAGTCGGGCGCGGTACAGGTGATAGCGGTGCATCCTGAAAGCAAAGCGTTGCTCGCTGGTTCCGACCCGCGTTGCGACGGACACGCTGCAGGATGGTAGTCCCCTGCACGTCCTGACCTGTCTCCGGACATGACAGAACCTGCCCTGTTGAGTGTGCGAAACATCTCCGACGGCGCGCGAGGCATTGTAGCAAGAACCTCCGAAGGAGGATATGATTATGCGTGGGTTTCTGTGGGCGGTAGTGCTGGTTTGGCTGAGCCGAATCGCCCTTGCACAACCTGAACAGTGTGTGAGCAAGCTCAGCATCCACCTCATCGGTAGCTACACGGAGGGAGCAAGGCGCATTATCGCCGCCAAACCGAGAGTAATTAAGGTGTTAGACCCGCAGGCGTCGGCGGGAATGCGCGAGGCGATGCGGGATTATAAACAGCGCCACCCCAAAGGGCTGGTGGTGATGCGGGTATGGGAACGTACCTCGAATCTACGCTACCGTTTGCAGGATGACCCTGTACAGAGCGCGGACGACTTCTGGAACAGGGTGCTACAACCAGCGGTGAACGCTCTTCCCGCCTCAGACCGGAGACTGGTGGACTACCTGGAGGGTCCGAACGAATGCGAGAACACGCCTTGTTGGGACAGTGTGGAGGAAGCGCGATGGTTCGGTCGTTTCTGGGAGAGGCTGGCAGAGCGTATCGCCCGGGCGGGATTCCGTCCGTGCGTGGGAAGCATTCCGGTAGGCAATCCACCCGGTCACATCAGCGAGATCCGTGCGAAGCTCGAGGCTTTTATACCGGCACTGCGCGCGGCGAAACGATGGAACGGCGTATGGAGCTACCATGCTTACTCTATCGAGTACACCCGTGATGTGGGCGTGGAGTACTGGTATAGCCTGCGCTATCGTATCTTCTACGAGTTCCTGCGCGAACGCTACCCCGACCTGGCGAGCTTGCCGATGATACTCACGGAAGCGGGTATCGATCGGGGGGGTAACCCGACCAGCGACGGCTGGCGAGCGCGTGGCGACGCTGCCAAGTTCCAGAGGTGGTTATTGTGGTACGACGCCGAGCTACAAAAGGACCGTTACATCCTCGCAGCCACCTTGTTCCAGATTGGCGACCCAGGCGGCTGGTGGTCGTTCGACGTAGAGCCTGTTGCACAGTGGCTGGCGGATGTGATTGCCAACCGACCGCGTTGCCTGCGCAACCCGGTGCTCAACGGCGACTTCGAACTGGGATTTACCCGCATCGCAGGGGAGACGATTGCGAATGGGTGGGCGGCGTGGGATGGAGGAGTTGTGAACCCCTTATGGCCCGGCAGCGCGCATTTCTGGCAGGTGGCTGGGATGCCGGGCAGCGCACAGCGTATCATTAGCGGGCAAATCGCCGGGCAGTCCTTTCGAGGTGGGGTTTACCAACGGATACCGGTAGTGCCCGGTGTACCCTATCGGCTGCGGTTGGACTATCTGTCTGCTGGCACTACCGACCCGGGTGCTGGTCAGCAGTTCCGAATAGGTTATGACCTCAGCGGCGGAACCGACTCCACAAGCCCGAACATCGTGTGGCTGGTCTTCACAAACACGCCTTCCAGCTCCTGGCGACATGTAGATACATTGATTGTCCCAACTGGCGAGTGGCTCACGCTGTGGACCGGGTGCGGCATTTACTGGCCTGTTGCAACGACATATCTGGACGTGGACAACGTCGCCCTCTGGGCGCTGCCGATGCTGTGGGGGAAGGTGACGCTGGGCGACTACGCAGGCGATTATCGCTGCCAGAGGGTGTACGTACAGATACGCAAGAGTGATGGGTATACCGTCTGGCAGGGGCAAGTCCCCTTATCGCTGGATGGAGAGTTTGAGGTACCGTATGAAGCAGGGTTGCCTGCCGGTGTGTACACTACGGCGATACGCGGGGCGCACTGGTTACAGCGTGTGGTCGCCGGAGTGTCCTTGCCCGGAGATGTGGTTGAAGTGACGCTGCTCAACGGAGACGTTGACGGCGACAACGAGGTGACGTTGTTCGATTTCGGCGCGTTGGTTCAGGCTTTCGGCAGTACGCCTGATGATGCTAACTGGAACCCGAACGCGGACCTGGACGGGGATGAAGAGGTGAGCCTGTTCGACTTCGGGATCATGGTGAGGAACTTTGGAATGGTGGGAGAAGACTAGCGATGGGTTAAGGAATAATGCACCCTGCCTACCCGCGAGCTAAACAGGTGTGACATCTACTGGATTACTTCTGAGCGAAAGCGAAGAACGGCAGGATAGCGAGGAGCCTCCTCTCTCATACAACAGTGCGATCCTGCCGCATCAGTGGCTACAACAGGCTATCACAAGCAGAACCACGCCGCAGGTCAATCAGCCTTTCCAACAGCAGGCGTGTACAGCGCACGTCCTCGAGCGCGTAGGTAGCAAGGGTAGCCAACGCCTCGGAGTTGTATAGATGCTTCCACTGGTTCCACAAGCGGACAGCGTCCTCGCCGCGCATCCTCGCTACGCTGGGGTGACGAGGCACGTGCAGGTAGGAAATCAAGGTCTTCAGCTTCAGGTTCGGCGTCCGCAGCAAGCCGAGGTCGCGCAGTGGCATGGCAACGTGGATATAGATGTCCAGATGTTGCCACGTACGAAACACACGGCGCATCTGGGGCAGGTGATGGGCGATGAATGGTAGGTCAAACTGCTCGCCGTTGTAGGTAGCTACTCGAGAGAGGAAATCCGCGTGTTCGACAAACTGTTCTAACGGGCAGACAGTGAGGGTGTCGTAACCGTACTCTTGCGCTTCCGCTTCCAAATAGCGCAGTGTCTCCGCCGCGCCATGCAGGTTGTTCACATACAGCCTTGCCTTCTTCTCTGCATCCTCCTGATAGAGCGCGATCAGGGTCAACTCACTGTATGCGGGGTTGATGCCTGTGGTTTCGATATCCAGAAACACAGCATCCAGGTAATCTTCGATATGTCGCTTACCCGAAGGAGCCATTTCTCTTGTTCCTCTGGCAGCAGGTATTGCTCGTTGTGCCATGCCGAGCGTCAGCGAAGCATCTCTTCGTTCTTGCGTGGTCGCGACGGAGCGCGACCCTCCAGTAGCACGCGCATCGTGCGCGTGGTTCATGGGCAAGATGCCCATGCCACATCAGAACACCTGCAGGTCGCGACGGAGCGCGACCCTCCACTGCCTGTCATGCTGAGCCGAAGGCGAAGCATCTGAGACCCTTCGCTAACGCTCAGGGTGACACAAAATTGGAGGGCGAGGCTCCCGCCGAGCCGTTG
>JANWYZ010000264.1:0-1721 GCA_025054895.1 bacterium
CCGTTGTCACCCTGAGCGTTAGCGAAGGGTCTCAGATGCTTCGCTTGCGCTCAGCATGACAAGGGGAAACGGCTCGGCGGGAGCCTCGCCCTCCAGACATAGTGTCATTCTGAAAGTTTTCGCAGGGGCGCTCGGCTGCGCGCCCCTGCAGCACGGCATGGACAGGGTGAGTGGGTATAATTAAGGCGTGTTGACTCGCCAACAAGGACAATTGCCGCGATTGCGGCGAGTAGAAAGAGTTCACAAGGACGACACAATGGCAAACAAGCCTCTGGTTGCCGTAGCGATGAGCGGCGGCGTAGACAGTTCGGTAGCGGCGGCGTTGCTGGTAAAGCAGGGCTACGAGGTGGTGGGCATTACGCTCCAAATCTGGCAGGAG
This sequence comes from bacterium, assembly GCA_025054895.1. Taxonomy (GTDB): domain Bacteria; phylum Armatimonadota; class HRBIN16; order HRBIN16; family HRBIN16; genus HRBIN16. The sequence continues at coordinate 380 of JANWYZ010000264.1, forward strand.
AGCCAGACCGACCCCCGTCACAGTGGCTGCTGCTCGCTGGGTGCGGTGGTGGATGCGCGCCGGGTGGCAAAGATGCTCGGCATCCCACACTACGTGCTTAACTTCCGTCAGCAGTTCGCGCAGACGGTGATTGCCGACTTCATCGAGGAGTACCGTCGCGGGCGCACGCCCAATCCCTGTGTGCAGTGTAACCGCGCCGTGAAGTTCGACGCCTTCCTGCAGAAGGCAAACGAGCTGGGCGCCCAGTACATCGCCACCGGGCACTACGCTCGCATCCAGTATGACGAGAAGAGCGGGCGATGGCTGTTGCTGAAGGCGATAAATCGCGAGAAGGACCAGTCGTATGTGCTTTTCCCGATGACGCAGGAACAGCTGGCGCGTACGTTGTTTCCGCTGGGGGAGCTACCCAGCAAGAGCGAGACGCGTGCCCTGGCGCGAGAGCTGGGCTTGCCCGTTGCTGACAAACCCGACAGTCAGGAGATTTGTTTCGTCGCCGAGGCGGGAGGTTACCGCGCTTTCCTGCAGAGCCGTGTACCCGATACCATGCGTCCGGGCGAGATACGCGACGTGCATGGCAACGCGCTGGGCAGGCATCCGGGCGTCGCCTTCTTCACTATCGGACAGAGGCGTGGGCTGGGGATCTCTGGACATCAAGAGCCTCTGTACGTGGTGGATATCGACGCGCAGCACAACGTGGTGGTAGTCGGGCCGGAGCAGTACCTCTACAGCCGCCGATTTCTGGTGGATGGCGTCAACTGGATTGCCCTCGGCAGGTTGACCGGGCCACTTGCAGTGCAGGCGAGGATTCGCTACAATATGCCTGAAGCACCTGCAACTCTCTTCCCGACGGACGTGTCTACCTGTGTAGAGGTAGAATTTGAATCGCCTCAGCGAGCGATTACACCGGGACAGGCAGCGGTGTTTTATCGGGGCGACATCGTAGTTGGCGGTGGTACCATTTCGAAGCGATTGGAGTAGTGGCGATGGAGGGGTTGATTCAGTTCGGCGTATTGGTATTGATTGTGCTGGCGATTGTGGTGCTGGCGTTGTTGATACCTGTGGTGGTTCGCCTACGGCGCACGGTTACCGAAGCCGAGCGCACCCTTATAGAACTGCGTGGGCAGGCGCTTCCTGCGCTTCAACAACTCCCTCCAGCCATCAACCAGCTTCAGCGTGTGCTGGAAACAACAGACACCATCCTGAGTGAAACACGCTCTGCACTGATGCCTGCTGTGCAGGAAGCAGGCGCAACGTTAAGCGACGAAGTGATACCATCCGCTCGCGAGGCTCTGGTGACTATACGGCATTTGCTGAAGGTAGCTCAGAGCCTCGTGGAGAAAAT
>JANWYZ010000264.1:1731-4160 GCA_025054895.1 bacterium
TCCGCAGAAAGTGGCGCAGGTGGTGAAGTCGGTAGCTGCTTCGCCTGTGTCGCGTCCCCGTGTGTGGCTCGAGGCTCTCAGGAAAGGGTACGCGGTGTTAAGGGGCGCGCAACCGACCGAAACGTCGCCGCCGCCAGAGGGGTCAAAAAACACGGAAGAACCCCCTGCTGGGGCAATATCTGAAGAACAGAGAGGAGGAGAGAACCATGTCGGACAATGAGGAGCGCAGCGTCTTGTTGAGCGTGCTGGCTGGTATTGGCATCGGCGCGATTGTGGGGGCAGTGGTGGCGCTGTTACTGGCGCCCAAGTCGGGTCAGGAGACTCGTGAGGACCTGGCGAAAGCTATCGAGAAGCTGAAGGAGAGCGTGTCCGATCTGTCTCACCGCATTAAGCCGGCTCTGGAGACGGTAGCGTCTACTATCCGTCAGAAGGCTGCCGGCGGCGGAGAGGCTGGCGAGGCAGTAGAACATGCCCCGGAACAGGCGCAGGCATAACGAACCGACACAAACTTCTCGCCCGCCCGCGCGTCGGGCGGGCGATGTCACTGTTCTGCTGGGTGAAACCCAAACAGACCTGCCTTCGCTGTTGCCAGCGCGCCTGCGCGTATGGGCAGGAATGGGCGTGCTGGCAATGCTTGTTGTGGCTCTGTACTATGTGTCGGATGTACTGGTACCTTTCGCGATTGCGTTTGCTATCGCTGGCGTTCTGGAAGGCCAGCTGCAGTTACTGGAGCGCCGTGGCTACTCGCGCCGGGCGGCAACCGTTCTGGTTTTCGTGCTGTTCTTGCTTCTGGTAGTGGCGCTGCTGCTGTACATCGTTCCACTCGTTATCTCGCAGCTACAAGGGCTGGTGCAGGACCTACCCCGATACATCCGCGGAGCAAACAACTGGTTCCTGCAGGAGTTTCAACCTTTTCTCGCGCGTCACCACGACATCACCAGACGCTTGAACCTGCCCGAAGATCCGCAGCTACTCATAGACCGCTACTCGGAAGAGGTCAATAAACATGTTACCGCATGGATGAGCAACTTGCTGCAGTACGTAACCGGACTGCTGGGCAAGCTGCTGTGGCTGGTACTGATCCCTATCATTACCTTTTTCGCGATGGTAGACCTGCCTCGCATTCGTCACAGGGTGATGAACATGTTTCCAGAGCACTCGCGCCAGTCGGTAGGGTTGCTGCTGGGCGCACTGGGGGTAGTGTGGCGAGGCTACTTGAAAGGTTTAACTACTGTGGCGATACTCTACGGTACGACGATGGCAATATTGTTCAGTGTGCTGGGCGTGCGTTACAGCGTTGTACTGGGCGTGTTGGCAGGGTTGCTGTATCTTGTTCCCTACATTGGCGCATTGCTAATCGCATTGACCTCCGGGCTGGTAGCCTTTTTCGGAGGTACCGAACGGCTCGTATGGGCTTACACAGTTGCCCCCCTGTCATGGCAGTATACCCTGCTGGTGGTGGGCGTCGCGATGGTGGTGAACACGTTGTTTGACCAGCTGCTGGTGCCGCGCATCGTGGGCGGTTCGGTGGGGTTGCATCCGATAGCCAGCATCTTTGCGCTGCTGGTGGGGGCGAAGCTGTTCGGCGTGTGGGGTATGTTGCTGGCGATGCCAGTAGCAGCGAGCCTGTGGATTGTGCTGCTTGCGCTGTTTCCTTCGTTACGTCCAAAGGTGAACAAGGGAACGAGCACCGCCGCGCCCGAGACAGGGGAAGGGTCAACGTAGCACGGGCGTTTCGCCCGTGATTCGCGCAAGAGAGTTTTACTCATTGCCTCGTGTGCTCTGCGATAAAACGCCCTGTCGCAGAGGGATGTGTCTGTAATTGCGCGAGCTGCAAAGGACGGAGCGACAATGAACCGAGAACGTGCGTTGCAAGCCTTTCACGGGGTGCTGACCGACCGCATCCCCCACTGGGAGATTATCTCCTGTCCCGACGCTATCGAGTACATCACGGGCATGGACCCCTGGCAGCATCCCCGTCTGGCGCAGAAGGCGCTGGTGGAACGCTACGCCCTCGACCTGTACACGCTGCCCGCTGACGATACTCCCATCCCACGTCCGCCGAACGGCGTCGTGTACGAAGATGCCGAAGGGCGCAAAACCGTGCGCTGGGGCTGGGACCATACCTGGCACTGGGACTGGGGACATCGGTTTCGGAGCGTGGAAGACGTGCTGCGCTACCAGCCGCTAGAGCACTGGGACTATCGCGACATGGACCCCATCGCCCGCGACCTCTCGCCCCCCGAAGACGAGCTGGCGAAACAGTTCCAAGAGCAGGTAGACCGCGACCGCGCCGCCAACGGCGACCTCTGCCTGGAAATCGGGCACTTCTACAACACGCTGTTCATGTGGCCGCTGCTTACATTCGGCTGGGAGCTGTGGCTAGAGGTGGCGATGTGTTATCCGCAGGAGGCGAAACGGCTGCTGCG
>JANWYZ010000265.1 GCA_025054895.1 bacterium
CTACGGCTTCTTCCAGCAGAACGTGCTGCAGAACCGCAACTGGGGCAAAGGGGTGCGCTTCCTCCCCTCTACCAGTGAGGAGGCGCGCGAGGTCGCGCGCACGCCGGGCGGTATCGCCTATGGCGGCGTCGCCTACTTCAAGAATAACCCTCGTCTGAAGATTCTACCCATCGCCCCGCGTGAAGGCGTAGACCCCATTCCTCCAGATGAGCAGAACGTGCGCTCCAAGCGGTACCCCATCTGGCGCTACCTCTACTTCTACACCAACGGCAAGCCCAAGGGAGCGGTTTCTGAGTTTATCAACTGGGTGCTCTCTCCGGAGGGGCAGCGGATAGCTGAAGAGGTAGGCTACTATAGCCTGAAGCCGCTGTAGCACATCGGGGGCAAGGGGACACTCCCTTGCCCCCTTCAGCGGGAGGGAGCAATGCGCTGGTTGGGACGGCTTTTCGACAACACAGTGTACATCACAGGCGTCACGGTCTCGCTTGCGGTGCTGGTCATGTTCTACTACATCGCGCACGAGTCCAGCTATGCCTTCCGACAAACCTTTTCCTGGGGATATCGGCTGGCTCTCCTGCCCGCTGACGCCGACCTCTCGACGACACCCAACTCCGCTCTCTACTCGTCGCTGGTGGCGGTCAACGCGGAGGGTGCGGACGGGTTGGATGAACGTGAGGAGACGCTGCCCGCGCCGACGATAGAGCAGATGCAAAGCGAAGCCGCGTTCCTCGCTACGGCAACTACTCTGGTCTCCGAGGTCTCGCAGATTCGCGAAGACCAGTTATATCGCGATGACTGGCGTGAACCGAAGCCTGCCGAACGGGAGGAACGCATTCTGGTTCTGGGATACGCCTCACCCGGATACGTCCACTCTACCATGTACCTGGCATGGGAACCCGACCATTCTTTCGCCCCTCGGCTCGCCCCCTATCGTCTGGTGCTGCGCCTGGTGCGCCCCCCGCAAGGGGTGTCGGTTGAACCTTTCGAGATAGACCTGAAGCGCCAGGCTTCAGGAAGGGTGGCTTTGCCTGCGTGGGCAGCTCGCTCCGACGCGGAGCGCACGCAGGGATATGTGTTCGAGGTCGCAGCCATCCCACAAACCAGCACGTTCTGGGCAACGGTGCGTGGGGTGTTGAGTGCGGAATGGGCGCCGACGCTCATCTACCCGCGCTACGGGATATTCCCCTTGCTGCTCGCCACAACGCTGATGAGCCTTCTGGCGATGCTGATTGCGACACCTCTGGGGGTGGCGACCGCGCTATACCTCAGTGAGGTAGCCAGTCCGCGTGTGCGGGAGTGGCTGAAACCTGCGCTGGAGTTGATTGCCAGCGTGCCGTCGGTTGTGCTGGGATACTTTGGACTGATGTTTGTGGCTCCCGCCCTGCAGAACTGGTTGGGACAGTCGCTGGGGATACAGTCAGGACGCAACCTGTTGACGACCTCCATTATTCTGGCAGTGCTGGCTATTCCGATTGTGGCATCGGTGACGGAAGACGTGTTAAAGGCGGTGCCCGAAAGTTTGAGAGAGTCCGCGCTGGCACTGGGGCTCAGCCAGAGTGAAACGTTGTGGGAAGTGGTGCTGCCCGCCGCCCGAGCAGGAGTGGTCGCTGCGATACTGATTGGCGCCGCGCGCGTCTATGGGGAGACGATGATTGTGTGGATACTGAGTGGAGGCACTGCCACCATGCCCGCCTTCCACTCGCCCGTCGCCTTCGCGCAGTCGCTGGTGAGTTCGACGCGAGGCATCCCCGACACTATCGCCATCGAGATGGGCAACGTCACCTTCGAGAGCGTACACTACGGACACCTGTTCCTGCTGGGGCTGGTACTCTTCTGCGTCACGGTGATTGCGAATCTGGCAGCGCTGCGCGTCGGAAGGAGACAGGTATGGAGGGTGTAGAGGAGAGTACCCTGGTTACCGTACGCGCTCTTCGCTCGAGTCGTCGGCCTCGCCGACTGCTGGCGGATCAGCTGTTCATGGGTGTACTGCGTGCTACTGCACTACTAAGCGTGGCTACGGTGCTGGCTATCATCGGCATTATTATCGTGAGAGGCTTACCTACCATCAGCTAGAGCTTTCTCACCAGCCCCCCTCAGGAGGGGATGACAGCGGGAGGAATCTACCCAATGATACGGGGCTCCGTGCTGCTGATGGTGGGCACACTCGTGATGGTGTTGCCTGTCGGTGTGCTGGGAGGCGTTTTTCTGGCAGAATATGCGGGTAACAACGTCGTGAGTCGCTTCATCCATGCCAGCGTCGCGAGCCTGGCAGGTACTCCGTCGGTGATTTTTGGCTTGTTTGGTCTTGCGGTCTTCGTCATCATGATGAAGATGGGAGTGAGCCTGCTGGCAGGATGCTTGACTCTGGCGCTGTTCACGTTGCCTGCAGTGGTGTTTACCACCGAGAACGCCATCCGCTCGGTTCCCGAGAGTTTCATCGAGGCGGGCATGGCGCTGGGGCTATCGCGCTGGCAGATACTGTGGAAAATCGTGCTCCCGAACGCGATGCCGGGCATCCTGACGGGCGTCGTGTTGTCTACTGGGCGCGCAGCAGGTGAAGCACCGCCCATCTTGCTGACCGCAGGTATCTACTACGCGACGGGCAGCCTGCCCCGAGGGTGGGACATCTTGAAGCAACCTGTAGCCAACCTCCCCTATCATCTGGCGGAGGGATACCGCCAAGGAGGGGTGATTCCGGAGGGGATTGTATGGGGAACCTGTCTGACACTCATGTTGTTCGTCCTGATTATCAACATCTGGGCGATAATGGTGCGCGTGAGGGTGCGACGGAGACAACGATGGTAGAACCACTAAACGCGCTCCGCGCCGAACAGGTTGCTGTGGAGACGCGCGCGCTCAACGTGTTCTATGGGGATACCCAGGCGCTGAAAAACGTCTCGTTGCCTGTTGCTCGTCATCGGGTGACTGCGCTCATCGGACCCAGTGGGTGTGGCAAGAGCACCTTTTTACGCTGCCTGAACCGGCTCAACGACCGTATCCCGGGCTTCCGCATGGAAGGAAAGGTGCGCGTGCTGGAGATGGACCCGTATAGTAAGCACACTGACCTGATCGAGTTGCGCCGTCGGGTGGGGATGGTCTTCCAGAAACCGACACCGCTGCCGATGAGCATCTACGATAACGTGGCTATCGGTGCGCGCAGTCACTACGGGTTGCGTGGAAAGCTATTGGACGAGGTAGTGGAACAGGCGCTGCAACGCGCCGCCCTCTGGGATGAGGTGAAAGATATCTTGAAACGTCCCGCGCTGCAACTGTCGGGAGGTCAACAGCAGCGGCTCTGCATCGCGCGGATGCTGGCTGTAGACCCGGAGGTCATCCTGATGGATGAGCCCTGCAGCGCTCTGGACCCGGTGAGCACCTTCCGTATTGAGGAGCTCATGATCGATCTGGCGAAAGACCACACAGTCATCGTGGTCACACACAACATGCAGCAAGCGGCGCGCGTGAGTCACTATACTGCCTTCTTCATGTACGGCGAGCTCGTGGAGTACGACGCGAGCAAGCAGCTCTTCCTCAGCCCCCAGCAGAAGGCTACAGAGGACTACATCAGCGGTCGGTTCGGATAGGTCATGCCCTGCCTGAACAAAAACTCAGTGAGCGCTGCGGACGGCGCTCCAGTGTGTTAGTAGTATACATGAAGAATGTGCCCCTCTCCAGATGGGAGAGGGGCAGGGAGTGAGGGGGGATACTACGCTACTCTACGGTACAACAGCCCACCAACCACTGCTAGCCCCAAGCCGAACAGCGCCATCGTCGCGGGCTCAGGAACGACCTCGAAGTTGTAGGAAAGGGTGTAGGGGTTCGTCCCACCGAAGCCGATAACAAGGTTGTCTACAGCCCCCTCGAAAGTGCCATTCCAGCCGGATCCGATACCAAGGCTTACGCCGATGACAAGGCTGTTCGCGTTGAAGGTTAAGCCCATTTGATTGGGATTGTATATCGGTCCCAGACGACCGCCCTTTGGCTGGTAGCCGCTTTTCCATGTGCTAATCGGCTTCCAGTTGCCATACGCATCAAACTGCCATCCTGCAAGTGTGCCTGAGAGTACACCTTGCCACAGGTTGGCTCCGTTGCCTCCGTTGTAGCTGAACAGGTCCTCGGTGATCCACTGGTCGGTAGGCACAG
>JANWYZ010000266.1 GCA_025054895.1 bacterium
CTCGCGGGCAAGTGTTGTTCGTCGAGAGGTAAAATGTAGTATAGTGAAATACTCGCAATCGGAGGGTTTTTATGCCAGACGTGCAGGAGGAGAACACACCGATGAGCGTTGAAGCGCAATACTGGATTGAACAGCTAAACCTGCAGCCGCATCCAGAAGGCGGCTACTATCGCGAGGTCTACCGTTCCGAGCAGCGCCTGCTGGGTTGTTGTCTGCACCAGCACGAGGGTCCGCGTGTAGTGGCGACTTCTATTTACTTCTTGTTGCCTGGTAATCAGTTCTCCGCTTTACATCGCCTGCGCTCAGACGAGATATGGCATTTTTACACGGGGAACGCATTGACCCTGCACGTCATCGACCCTCTGGGCAATCTCTCGCAGGTCAAACTAGGAATGAACGCCCAGAACGGCGAAAGCTTTCAGGCGGTGGTGAAGGCAGGATGCTGGTTTGGCGCGACGGTAGATGACCCCAACGGCTACACGCTGGTGGGATGCACGGTGGCTCCGGGCTTCGAGTTCGAGGACTTTGAGCTGGGTGAACGGCAGCGGCTGATCGAACTTTATCCCCAGCACCGGGAGCTGATTGAGCGTTTGACGAGGTAAAGGCGAATGTCCCATACCCGGCTGGTGATTTTCGGCGCGACGGGCGACCTGACGCGGCGTTTTCTGGTACCAGCATTGTATCGGCTGCATCGCGCTGGCTTGCTGGATCCTCGCTTGCAAATCGTAATTTACGCCCGCCGTCCGCTGACGCTGGAATCGTTCCTGGACGGTCTGGAGCGAGCGCTGCGTGAAACAGGCAAGGATCTCAGCGCCTGGGAGGAGTTCGCGCAGCGGTTCGTCGCATACGTGCAGGGGGGATTGGAAGAGGAAGGGGTACGCCAGCTGCGCGACTGGATAGAAGCAGACGCGGTGTTCTATCTTGCGTTGCCTCCCGGTCTGTTCGCTGAAGCGGCAGAATACCTCGCAGCGGCGGGATTGCACCTTGAACATCATGGTACCCGCCGTCTGGTGATTGAAAAGCCTTTCGGTCAGGATTTGCAGAGCGCACGTCAGCTGCAGCAGCGGGTTAGCCGACACTGGCGCGAAGAGCAGGTATTCCGTATCGACCACTACCTGGGTAAGGAGACGGTGCAAAATATCCTCGTTTTTCGCTTCGCCAACCTGTTGCTGGAGTCGTTGTGGAACCGCAACTATGTAGACTATGTGCAGATTACCGCCGCCGAAACCGCTGGCGTCGAGGACCGCTCAGGTTACTACGACCAGTCGGGCGCGCTACGTGATATGGTGCAGAACCACCTGATGCAGCTGTTCACCCTTACCGCAATGGAGCCTCCGCCATGTCTGGACGCAGACGCCTTGCGTAGCGAAAAAGTAAAGGTGTTACAGTGCGTGCGTCCCATCCCACAAAACGCGGTTGGCGCGTTCGCGGTACGCGGACAGTATACGCGCGGAAAGGTCGGCGAGCTGGAAACACCAGGCTACCTGGAAGAACCGGGCGTATTGCCAAACTCTACGACTGAGACCTACGCTGCCATTAAGCTGTACGTGGACAACTGGCGATGGCAAGGTGTGCCCTTCTACTTGCGCACAGGAAAGCGGTTGGCGGCAGACCGTAGCGAGATAGCCGTGCAGTTCAAGGCGGCTCCAGTACATCTTTTCCGTCAAACGCCTCTAGACCGTCTCGAGCCGAATTGCCTCGTCTTCGAGATGAAGCCAGCGGAGTCTATGGCGCTGGTTGCTCAGGCAAAAGCGGTTGGACTGGAAATGCGGGCGCGCACTATCGTGCTGAGGGCATGTTATCGGGAGGCAGGCGAGGAGGGCTTCGAAGCGTACGAGACGCTCTTGCTGAGCATCCTGCAAGGCGACCGTACCTACTTCCTACGCTTCGATGAAGTGGAAATGGCATGGGAGGTGCTGGACCCCGTGCTGCGGGCATGGCAAACCCAGAGCGTGCCAATGGCATTCTATCCTGCAGGCAGCGAGGGACCCCGCGAGGCAGAACGTGTTCTCGATTCACCTACGCACCGATGGCGACCTTTGAAAGACGCATGGATAAGCGGGTGCTGCGAATAGCTGATACCGCCGACGAACTCGCCAAAGCGGTTGCCGAGGCAATGGCGGAGAAGGTATCGCGCACGCTATCTCAACAGCCGCTCTTCAGCCTCGTACTGTCAGGTGGAAACACCCCCCAGCGGCTCTATCGCCTGCTGGCAGGGGAGTATGCGCTACAGATAGACTGGAATCGGGTGCATCTCTTCTGGGGCGACGAACGGTACGTTCCATACGACCATCCCGGCAGTAATTTTCGCCTGGCGCGCGAGACGCTGATCGAGCCGCTACATATCCCAGGCGAAAATGTGCACCCTATGCCTACCCATATCGATACCCCGAGCCAAGCCGCGCGGCTTTACGAATCGGCGCTCCGCGCCTTCTTGGGAAATGCCCCTCGGTTTGACCTTGTGCTGTTGGGCATGGGAACAGATGGGCACACAGCTTCTCTCTTTCCCGGTACGCCTGTTCTACAGGAGCGAGCTCGGTGGGTAGCGGTGGGAGAGGCACCGGTGGAGCCCCGAGTACGCCTTACGCTCACGTTGCCAGCGCTGAACGCGGCGAAGGCGGTGTATTTTCTGGTCACTGGTGCGGATAAGGCGCAAACGGTGCAGCGTGTTCTGGCTGGCGAGTCTGTTCTACCTGCCGCTCTGGTTTTGCCCAGAGAGGGAGAACTGGTGTGGTGGCTGGACAAAGCGGCGGCGAAAGGGTTGTAATGGATGGCTATCGCCGTTCAACATAGCACGTACTCTCTCCTGCCGATGCATACGCGAATGCCTTTCCGCTATGGCATCGCTACCGTGCGCGAACTGCAACACTTGATTCTGCAGGTAACGGTTCGCGTGGATGGACAGCAGGTGGATGGGCTGTCCGCCGACCACCTTGCCCCACGCTGGTTCGTGAAGGACCCGAACCTGACTCTGGAGCAAGAAGCGCAGCAGCTGCTGCAGGCTGTTCTCCGTGCGTGCGAACTTGCCTGCCAGTTAAGCGAAGCTCCCACCCCCTTTGACCTGTGGTGGCAGATGTACCATCATCAGATGGACTGGGCGAAGGCAAATAACGTCGCCCCTCTTGTGGCGTCTTTTGGCGTCAGTCTGGTGGAGAGAGCGGTTATTCACGCTTTCTGCAGGGCAACCGGTACATCTTTTGCCAGAGCGCTACGTGACAACACGCTGGGCATCGTGCTGGAGCGGATACATCCTTCGCTGGCGGGCATACAACCCCGGGACTATCTTCCACACAACCCTCTGCGTCGCATCGCCGTACGCCACACGGTAGGCTTAAGCGACCCGCTAACCGACAGCGACATCTCCCCGAACGAGCGTCTGGATGACGGACTGCCGCAGTGTCTGCAAGAGTGCATTCGTGTTTATGGGCTGACGCACTTCAAGATAAAGCTGAGCGGCGAGGCGCAAGCGGATAGAGAACGGCTGAGGGCGATAGCAGACCTGCTCCGAACGGAACGCACCAACTACTTCTTCACCCTCGACGCCAATGAGATGTATCCCGACATGGGCACTTTTCGTGACTTCTGGGAAGGTCTACAAGAGGTTCCTGACTTGCACGAGTTCCTGCGAAGGCTGATTTTCGTGGAGCAGCCGCTTCGTCGCGACGTAGCGTTGAGCAGTTCCACGCGCGAGCAACTGCACCGTTGGCGCAAGCGCCCACCCGTGGTTATCGACGAGTCTGACGACGATCTACGCAGCTTTCCTGACTCGCTGGAATGCGGCTACGATGGATGCACCGTGAAAAGCTGCAAGGGCGTTTTCAAGGGGATCGCCAATGTCTGTTTAGCAGAATCTCTGCGCGCACAGGGCAGGCGGGTGCTGGTGAGCGGTGAGGACCTGACAACCGTGCCGCCCATTTCTCTGCAACAGGATATAGCGCTGATGGCGAACCTGGGCATCAGGCATGTGGAGCGCAATGGCTATCACTACTTCAGAGGCTTGAGTATGCTTGCCGAACAGGTTCAGCAACAGCTGCTGGTAGCGCATCCTGACCTGTTCGTTCGGCATACCGGGGGATTTGTGACAGTGAGAGTAGCAGGCGGAGCAGTATCATGCGAGAGTGCGATAGCG
>JANWYZ010000267.1 GCA_025054895.1 bacterium
CCTCCAGTTGCTGTCATGCTGAGCTGAAGGCGAAGCATCTGAGACCCTTCGCTAACGCTCAGGGGGATAAACGGGCGATCAGGGCGACCTCCGCACAGCTTGACTCCCCCAGCTTCTATCTGCTAAACTTTTGCCGTCTGTATCGTTTAAGCAGGGAAAGGGAATCTGTGCGCGAACCGTGAGAACAGGAGGTTTTCGGCGATGGAAGACGAGCGCAAGAAGTTACCCCCACATTCCCCTGAAGAGGTGGACGCCTCCCGACGACAGTTCCTGCGCAATCTGGGTGTAACTGCAGCGATGGCGAGTCTGCTCTCCTCTGGAGCGGTCCTGGAGGAACGGCGCGCTAAACGGGCACAAGCGGAAACTCTGCAGACGCAGCCCGGCGGCGCACCAGCATTGCGCGGAACGGTCACGGTCACGCTGCAGGTCAATGGCAAAGAGCACGCCCTGCAGATAGAACCTCGTGTGACTCTGCTGGACGCCTTACGCGACCACCTGGGGCTGACAGGAACCAAGCGTGTGTGCGACAGGGGTAGCTGTGGCGCGTGCACGGTGCTGCTGGACGGCAAGCCAGTGTATTCCTGCTCGGTGCTAGCGGTAGACGCCCAGGGTAGGAGGATTGAAACCGTAGAAAGCCTTGCTCAGGGCGAGCAGTTACATCCTCTCCAACAGGCTTTTGTGGAACGCGACGCCCTGATGTGCGGTTTCTGTACGCCGGGCTTCATCATGTCGCTGAAAGCGTTGCTGGACCGGACGCCTCAGCCGACGCTGCAGCAGGTGAAAGAGGCATGCGCGGGCAACATCTGCCGCTGTGGCACTTACAACCGCATTTTCGAGGCTGCCATCGCGGCGGCGCAAAGCGTGAGGAGAGGAGGATAGCGCCATGCCGCAGCAGAAGACGAAGCGAATCAAGACCACCATCACCGTAAACGGAGAGACCCGCGAGGTGGAGATTGAAGTGCCCGATATCGAGGCTGCGTGGGGCGAACCGCAAAACATGCGCTGGCTGGGCAAGCGTATTCCGCGCGTGGAGGGCGCAGACAAGGTAACCGGCAGGGCAAAATACACCTACGACATCCAGCTGCCGGGGATGCTTTATGCAAAGATTCTGCGCTCGCCATATCCACACGCGCGTATCCGCTCTATCGACGCCTCGCAGGCGCAAAGGCTGCCTGGCGTGAAAGCGGTGATTACTGACCTGACGCGCGAGGTGAAGTATGCAGGCGAAGAGGTGGCGGCGGTCGCCGCAGTGAGTGAACAGGTGGCGCGAGACGCCTTGAAGCGGATTAAGGTGGAGTACGAACCGCTGCCCTTTGTGGTAACGCCGGAAACTGCGCGAGAACCGAGCGCGCCTCGCGTGCACGGTGGTCAGAACGTAAGCGGAGGCAACCCGCGTGAACGAGGAGATGTGGATTCCGCTTTCCGACGCAGTGACGTGGTGGTGCATGAAGCCACTTACAGCGTGCCTGCTCGCTCGCACTGTTGCTTAGAGCCTCACGGGCTGGTATGCCAGTGGCAGGGCGATAAGCTGGTCGCGTGGGCGTCTACACAGGGTATCTTCTCGGTGCGCGACGAGCTGGCAGGCGCGTTAGGTATTCCTGCAAGCAACGTGCGCGTCATCTGCGAGCACATGGGCGGCGGCTTCGGCAGTAAGTTTGGCGCGAGGGCGGAGGGCGTTATCTGCGCTCGGCTGGCAAAGATGTCAGGCGCGCCTGTTAAGCTGATGCTGGAGCGCGAGGAAGAGCAGCTGGCTGCCGGCTATGGGCCGGGCGTCACCGCGAAGGTAAAAATCGCCGCCACGCGCGGCGGACAGCTGGTGGCTTGGGAGAGCGAGACCTACGGCACGGGCGGAGTAGGAGGTAGCGCAAGCGTTCCCCTGCCCTATATCTACCCTGTTCCCAATGTGCGCACCCGTCACTATGACATCGCCACTAACGTTGGCGCGTCTGCGGCGCTACGTGCGCCTGGACACCCGCAAGCGTCGTTCATCATGGAGTCGGCGATGGACGATCTGGCGCACAAGCTGGGTATAGACCCGCTGGAGTTTCGCCTGAAGAACGACCCCAACCCGGTACGCCAGGCGGAGTATCGGCTGGGCGCGGAGCGCATTGGCTGGGGGCGGCGTCGCCAGATGGGGGCGCGCACGCCTGGGGTGGTCAAACGCGGTTTGGGCGTTGCCAGTGCAATCTGGGGCGGAGGCGGCGGCGCAGGCAGCCGACCTACTGTGCGCATCGACCCCGACGGCAGCGTGGAAGTGCGTCTGGGCACACAGGACCTGGGTACGGGTACGCGCACTTACGTGGCAGGTATCGTGGCAGAGGAGCTGGGCTTATCTCCACGCCAGGTGAAGGCGCTTATCGGCGATACCGACTACGGCTACTCTGGGGCGAGCGGCGGCAGCACAACCACCGCCTCGGTTGCTCCTGCGGTGAAGATGGCGGCGATGGCGGCGAGGGAGCGGCTGGTGGCTGTGGTGTCGCAACATCTGCAGGTGAACCCGGCAGACGTGGTGTTTGCGGAAGGCAGGATAACGGCTCGCAACGGCTCGGACAAGTCGCTTACCTGGAAGCAGGCGTGCGCCCTGTTGGGCAAGGAGGGTATCGAGGTACAGGGCGAGTGGAACGCCAACCTGCAGGGCAGCGGCGTGGCTGGATGCCAGTTTGCAGAGGTAGAAGTGGACACCGAAACGGGCAAGGTGCGCGTGGTGAAAGTGGTGGCGGTTCAGGACTGCGGGCTGGTGTTGAACCGCCTGGCGGTGGAGAGCCAGATTTACGGCGGCGTGATACAGGGGTTGGCGATGGCGTTGCACGAGCAACGGCTGTTCGACGAGCAGACGGGGCGGATGCTCAACGCTAACCTGGAGGAGTATAAGCTGCCCGGTTCGCTGGATATGCCCGACATCGAAGCCATCGTGTACGACAACCCAACGGGCAAGGTATCGGGTATGGGCGAACCGCCAGTGATTCCCACTGCAGCGGCTATCGGCAACGCGGTGCGCCACGCCATCGGTAGACGCATCCATTCGCTGCCAATTACCCCCGCTAAAGTACTGGAAGCGCTGGGCAAAGTGCAGGAGGGACACCGATGAGGGCTTTCGTCTATCACCAACCGAAAACGCTCGCAGACGCTGTGCGCCTGCTTTCTCAGAGGGGTAGCATGGCGATTGCGGGCGGCCAGGATATCTTAGGGGCGATGAAGGACGGCTTGTTCGAGCCGGAGCACCTCGTCAACCTGAAGAGCCTGCCCGAGCTGGGGCAGATTGAGGAGAACGCTTCAGGCTTGCACATTGGCGCGCTGGCAACGCTTGCCGAGATTGCCGAACACCCGGTCATCCGTCGCGATTATACCGCGCTGGCAGAAGCAGCGGCGGCGGTAGCCACCCCGCAAATCCGCAACGTGGGCACGATTGGCGGCAACCTGTGTCAGCGACCACGTTGCTGGTACTTTCGCGACCCGCATGTGCATTGCTTGAAGAAGGGCGGCGACCAGTGCTACGCGGTGCGCGGCGATAACCGCTACCACGCCATCATCAGCCCCGGTCCCTGCTACATCGTACACCCCAGCGACTGCGCTCCTGCGTTGATTGCGCTGGGCGCGAGAGCGACCGTTGCTGGAGCAAGGGGCACGCGCACGGTCGCGCTCAGGGATTTCTTCCAGATGCCCGACAAGAACCTGAAGGGGGAAAACATCCTGCAGCCGGGCGAGGTGGTAACGCGGGTCATCGTGCCCAAGCCCAAGGCGGGCACACGCAGCACCTACCTGAAGGTACGCGAGAAGGATTCGTTCGACTGGGCGCTGGTATCGGTAGCGGTAGTAATACAGCTGCAAGGCGGAATCTGTCGCGCCGCTTCGGTGGTGCTGGGTGGGGTTGCGCCCGTGCCGTACGACAGCCCTGCTGCGGCGAAGGCGCTGGTAGGCAAGCCGGTGAATCTGCAAACCGCCGCTGCTGCGGGCAAGGCGGCTGTGCAGGGGGCTACCCCGCTGGAGCATAACGCCTACAAAGTGCCTCTGGCGGAAGCGGTAGTAAAGCGGGCAGTGATGGCAGCGGCGGGGATACGGTCGTAACCGGACTCTGAAACGCTAAGGCTTTTTGTCACAGAGGAGTCGTCTACCTCCGGTTGTGC
>JANWYZ010000268.1 GCA_025054895.1 bacterium
GGTAGGGCGGGCGCCCAGCCGCGTCCCCCTTCGCCGGCGTAGGGCGTGCCGTCATAGCTCCACTCGAACGCGCTCACCACGCGCTCCTCGGGAAGGGCGAGCACTATCACATCGGGGACAATCACACCGTCCCCGTATTGACCGTTGTTCAGGGCGGGCGCGGGCTGTAGCGGCTGGTGTGGCTCGGCAGTGGAGTCAGCGGTAGCTTTAGCTCCTGCCCCTAACCACGCCTTGCCCAGGGGGAGCGGTTCGGTGACACGACGTTTCGGGTCGGGAGGGTTGGTTGGGCTATAGAGGGGCAGGTTCACCAGGCGAAACTCGTCGATGAGACCTCCAGCGGAAGGAGCAAGGTCGCCCCAACCGCCCCCGATACGCAACTGCCCCTCGTTCTCCCTGATGCGCAGTGGCAGGTCGGAGAAAACCTGAGCCACCAGATTGCCGTCGGCAAAAACGTATACAGCATGCCCTGTCCACGTCGCCGCGAGGTGATGCCATTCGCCTGCTTTCCAGCCCAGCCTGTGGCGCGCGTCGGGCACGTAGGCGGGATGGTCTACCCCGTCCATGATGTTCATTCCGAACGACTCGGTATCAGCTCCAATCGTGCCGTGATACCCCAACCAGATGCCGTGCCAGTATCCTCCGCGCAGCTTGATGTCCATGAGCGTTCGGATTCGGCGCTCCCCCATGTTCCAGCCCGGTCGGAACCAGAACTCCACTGTGCCCTGGCGCAGGTCAGCATCGTGTGGGAGGGGCAGGATAAGCACAGGGATGCCGCTGGGGTCAGTATGTCCCGCGTCAAAAGCACGTCCTGCGGGATAGGCGGGGCAGCCTGTGCCCATCTCCGTTACGCGCCACGCTCTGGGGTCGAGCGGCTCGATCTGGGCATAGTCGTTTCTATCCGCGGATTGTCCCTCAAAAGTGAGTATCAGCACTCTGCCTGAAGGAGCTGCCTGGCAGAGGCGGAGAACCGTAAGCACCAGCAGCATCGCTGTCGATAAACGACCCATCTGCCTCTTCACCTTAACGAAGCGACTGTGCACAGACATCGGGAGAAACAAAGCCTATGACGCGGCTCTTCTTTTCTCTTTCGGGTTGCGCGACTCCTGCTAGCCCGTAGAACGTGCATAACGTCCCTTCATCCGGCGTAGAGCAGGCTGGCAATATGGTGTTGCAGGAAAAGAGCCTGCTCCAGCAGTAAAAGCAAAGGTTGGAACCACGCTGAAAACTCTGTGCGTAGATGAAAAAGAACTGACATCGCTCGAAACCACAGGTGGAGGAGGTAAACATGCGCCGAGTCCTGCCCTACGTGATTGGTGTAGCGGTGGTAGCTTTAATCATCTACGCTCTCCAGCCCAGCAAGCCCGTCGGCGCGGGGCAAACTGCGCCAGATGTGGTTTTACGATTCACCGAAGACGGTCTGCAGCGCTCGCTCAGCAGCTATCACGGCAACGTGCTTGTGCTGGACTTTTGGGCGACCTGGTGCGCCCCCTGTCGCTTCACTATGCCCAAAATGGAAGAGTTTCACAGGCGGTACAAAGATAAAGGGGTAACCGTCATTGGTGTTGCCGTGGACATCGATGATTACAACAAGGTAGTGCAGTTTGCGAAGGAGGTAGGCGTCACTTACCCTATTGCCGCCGACACCAACAGCGAGGCGAAACAGTACTACGAGATTCGCAACCTGCCGACGCTATTCGTAGTGGACAAGGATGGCGTGATTATGCTGAGGCTGGAAGGTTATGACCCCAAGAACACCGAGAAGCAGCTGGAGGATGCAGTAAAGCGCGCGCTGGAAAAACCTGCCAAGCCAATCATCCAGCATCAGCGGTGAGAACGCTCTGCTCCGTCGCAACCATCATGCTGGAAGTGCGACGGAGCATATCCCTCTACAATGGTGCAACTCCCCGCAGGAATCCTCTCTGCCTGCTCGAATCGATACACCAATCCGTTGAGGGAGAGGGGCAACCGATGATCAAACATGTTACCCTGCGATATGGCTATAACTCGCTCGTAGAGGCGGGCGAGATGGAGTATATCGAGTTCGGCGTCTTCAAGGGGAAAGCGGGTGATACCTTCACGCAGGACACCGATGACCAAGAAGTGGCGCTGGTGTTCCTATCAGGCAGATGCCGCTTGAAGGTGAATGGAGAGGACTGTTCTGTTGTTGGAGGGCGGCGCAGCGTGTTCGATGGCAACGCCTGGAGTCTGTACGCTCCGAACTATACGAGCATCGAGATAGAAGTGCTGGACGAGGCGGAGGTCGCTTTAAGTAAAACGCGCGTAGCAACGGACGCTGCCCCCCGGCTGATTAAGCCCGAAGAGGTCAACGTGCGCGACGTGGGTGTGTGGAACTGGCGGCGCGACGTGAAGGACATCGTGGATAAGCGCGTTGCTGCCTCACGCTTGCTGGTGGGGGAGACCATCAACCCTCCGGGCAACTGGTCCAGCTGGCCTCCCCACAAGCACGATGTACACAACCCGCCCTGCGAGAGCAAGCAGGAAGAGGTGTACTTCTTCAAGGTGCAACCTGCAAACAGCTTTGGCGTGGCGAGGCTGTACACTGCTGAAGGCGATGTGGACGAGGTGTTGCCTATCCGCGAGAACTCGGTATTGTTGATTCACCGGGGATACCATCCCATTGCCGCCGCGCCGGGCACGCGCGTGTACTACCTGTGGACGCTGGCGGGTGAAAACCGCGAACTCATTCCCAACGATTCGCCCGACTATCGCTGGATGAAGGACACCGAAGCGGTGATGCGCGAGTGGCAGCGTAATCTGTAGGAGACGTAGATGATAGAGCACTGGGAGCGCGTGCTGGTATTTGCAGCGCACCCCGACGATGAGATACTTGGCTGTGGCGGCACTATTGCCCGTCTTTCTGCGATGGGCAAGCAGGTTTTCGTGGTGACCTTTTGCGCCGGGGAAACAGGCTACAGTGCGCCTGAGATGAAACACACCATCGCCGAAGTGCGTCGTGCAGAGGCGGAAGCCTGCGATCGGGTGCTGGGCATTGCTGAGCGCGTGATGCTGGGCAAACCCACGCAGGGCGTAGTGAACGACCGCGAGACGTATCAGCAGTGCGTGCGCCTTATCCGCCACTATCGCCCCGATGTCATCTTCACCCACTGGCGCGAAGACAAACACCGCGACCACCGTGCCATCTGCGAAATTACTGACGAAGCCCGATGGAAGGCGTATGAAAACGTACTGGCGGACTTCGGCGAGCCATGGTACACACCGGAACTTTACTATTATGAAGTGCTGGAGCTGTTCCCGCACCCCTCGCTGCTGATAGATATCACCGGGACCCTTCCGAAGAAGCTGGAGGCGATGCAGACCCAGCAGAGCCAGTTCGCGGTGTTGCCCGGCGTCATGGAGTATATCGAGGCACTGGCGAGGGTGCGTGGCTACGCGCGAGGAACCCGTTACGCGGAGGCTTTTTTGCAGTCCAATCTGTTGGCGACGTTCGGCTAGGAGGCAATGCTATGAAAATCAGTTGCTGCTGGCTTTATGCTATTTCCAAATACGGCTACCCGCCAAGCATAGAGGATACCTTCAAGGTGTTAGCTGAGATGCGTGACATGGGCTTCACGCGCGTGGAGCTGGAGGGCGTGCGCGAGGAGAACCTGATGGAGGTCTACCGTCATCGCGCCGACCTGAAGGCGCACTGCGAGCACCTGGGGCTGGAGGTGGTCAACTTTTGCCCTGTACTGCCCGACATCGTTTCCTTAGACAGCGCCAAACGCCAGCACGCCAAAGACCTGTTCCTCGTCGGTGTGGAGCTGGCGAACTATTTCGGCTGCGCCACTGTGCAGACGGACAGCTTCATCCCGCCGTTGGAGTTCGTGGGCGAAGTGCCTTACAAAGAGGCGGTGAAGTTTGGCAAGCAGTTCAAGGTGAAGGTGGACCCCCATTTCCGTTGGGAGGAGCTGTGGGCGGCGATGGTGGATAGCTTCCGCTTCTGCGCCGCGCGGGCACGGGACGCGGGACTGAAGTTTTGCCTGGAGCCGCGCGTGGGCGAACTGGTGAGTAACACCGACGCCTTTCTGCGCCTCTGGGAGC
>JANWYZ010000269.1 GCA_025054895.1 bacterium
ATTTCAGCGAAAACCGGATCATTGTCGAACGTGTAAACTCTGCGCCCCAACCTTTCGCCTGCAATCAGAGTGGAACCCGAATGTGCGAAAAAGTCCACTACCAAATCTCCCTGACTAGAGCTCGCCTGTATAATACGCTCGACAGCTTTAAGCGGTTTCTGCGCGTAACAACCGGGCACATTTTCCTCCAGCCGGTAGAAAACCTGCTGCACATCAATCCAGACGTTTCCAGCGCGAATATTTTGCGACCTACTGCGGCTGAGATTCTCCGTCAACTCGCCTCCTACCGCCTTGTAGTAGCCACGTACTACCTTTGGAATGTCTGTGTATTCCGCCTCAACGTTGAAAACCGGATTTCCTCTGACATAGTAGAGTATTTCCTGACGTACCCACATCCAGTTTTTTAGCGTACCGTAGCCTCTCTGCTTTCTCACTGTTATCAGGTTCCTTGGGCGCAGCTCAGGGAAATCGCGCATCATGATCATGAAGTCTGGCAGCGGCTGGAAGCTGTCAGTATAGTCCGCACCAATCCACACATAAAGATGAGCATTGTCCTCCATAATCGCTATAGCGTTCTCAACCCACTTGCGGGAAAAGGAAAGGTATTCGCCGAGGTCCACCTTCGAGAGGTTCGTTGTGTTTGCATTTCCAACCCTTATGTTGTAAGGTGGGTCGCTAATAACCAGTGCGGTTCTCTCACCTGCCATTATCTTCAGCACATCATCGAGACAGGTCGCGTCGAGTACACCCACCCTGTGTTTGCCAGCAGGGTCGCACCATATATCACCGGGACGCAAGCGACAAAAGGGTAACAGGGCCTCTCTGATATCAGAATGAATGTCAATTCTGGGCAGCTGTTCGGAGGCTTTACCACTTCCGCGGGATTTTCGCTCTGAAACTGCTATGCCCTCTTCTATGGTGGTGAATAATGATGCTTGCCTCATTGAGCGTCGTCCCCCTTCGCTTTCAGTATAATGCTAACAGATTTTGTAAAGCAGGTCAACAGGACCAACCCCAGCGCCATACTCTGTAGAGTTACTTTGGGAAAGCCCCTTCTTCGTCTGCTACACGAACTTACAGGGGGCTCTTGCAAGTAAAGAACCCTGTTCTCTTAACCGATAATCCATACCGGTATCTCACACAGCACTGCAGGTTTACAGGTGGAACAAGGCTCTATGTTACGCGGACTGTATATCGCAGCTTCGGGAATGCTGGCGCAGCAGGTGCGGCATGAAACGGTCGCCAACAATCTCGCCAACGCCGATACCACCGGCTACAAGGCAGACGAGGCGGTATTCCGCGCCGCTCTGGAAAGAGCAATCTGGCGACACCGCGACCCGCAAAAGGGCGCACCAGCGCCGCAAGTAGGCGCGCTATCGTTCGGCGTGACGACCGACGCGGTGGTTACCGACCTGCGCCCCGGACCGGTTGCGCTGACCGGTCGCCCGCTGGATGTGGCGATAGACGGCGACGGTTTCTTTGTGGTCAATACGCCGCAGGGCGAGCGATATACCCGCGACGGCGCGTTCCGCCAGTCCGCAGACGGCACGCTGGTCATCGCTGACGGGACGCCCGTGCTGGGAACGCGAGGCATCATCCGCAGTGCCAACACGCCGCTAACCATCGCGCCTAACGGCGACGTGCTGGCAAATGGGCAGGTGATTGACCGCCTGCGCGTGGTGCAACTGCGGAATGCGGTGAAAGAAGGCGCAAACCGTTTTGCTGGCAACGCTCAGCCTTTGCAGCAGTTCAGCCTGCAAGTGGGCGCGCTGGAGCGTTCCAATGTGTCCGTCGTGCAGGCGATGGTGGATATGATCGTGGCAATGCGTGCCTACGAGGCGTCGCATCGTGCGGTTCTGGCGCATGATGAAACGCTCCAAAAGGCGGTAAACGATGTCGGTAAAGTGTGACATGAGGTTTTCGGCTGGACCGTGTGTGCGCCAGGCACGGAAGCCGATGAACGCCCCTGACCGACCGAGGGGGCACAGGAGATAACCGGAATAGGCAGAGGAGGTTGACGCAAAGATGATGCGTGCGCTTTTTACATCGGCGACCGGCATGGCAGCGCAGCAACTGCATCTGGACGTGATTGCCAACAACCTGGCGAACGTCAACACCGTTGGCTTCAAGCGCAGTCGCGCAGACTTTCAAGACCTGTTATATCAAACGCTTCGCCCAGCGGGGACCACTGCCGCGCGCGGCGCGCAGGTTCCTACCGGACTAAATGTTGGCTTGGGCGTGCGCCCGGTCTCTACCGCCACCATCTTCACTACGGGCACTTTGCAAAAAACGGACAACCCTACCGACCTCGCGATAGAGGGTGACGGCTTCTTCAAGGTGCTTCTGCCCGACGGCACAGTGGCATACACGCGGGATGGCGCGTTCAAGCTGGACGTGCAGGGGAGACTGGTCACTTCGGACGGCTATCCGCTGGAGCCGGAAATTATCATCCCGCAGGACGCGCAAACCATCACTGTCGGCAAGGACGGTACGGTGTCGGTGCTGCGGGCAGGGCAAACCACGCCTGACGAAGTGGGGCAAATCCAGCTCGCTCGCTTCGTGAACCCCAGCGGCTTGCATCATCTTGGGCAGAACCTGTACAAGCCCACCGCCGCTTCCGGCGACCCCGTGGAGGGCGCCCCAGGCGAGCAAGGCTTCGGCACGGTGGCTCAGAACATGCTCGAGATGTCTAACGTGCAGATAGTGGATGAAATGGTGGCGATGATTATCGCCCAGCGCGCTTACGAAATCAGCGCGAAAGCCATCCAGACCTCAGATGAGATGTTGCAAATCGCTAATGGTCTGAGGCGGTAAGAGGTGAACAGTCGGTGAGACCGTTCGTCCTGATTATGGTTTTTGTGCTGGCAACGGGCGGTTGGTGCGCTCAGCAGCCGCGTATTGAGCTGCGTGACCTGAGTATCGTGAGAAGCGCACGGTTCACGCTTGGCGAAGTGGCCACAATCGCCGGCGCGGATGCTCACACGCAAGCACGGCTCGCGGCAGTGGTGCTGGGAACCTCTCCTCTGCCCGGCGCAGAGCGCACCATCACGCTGGAGCAGGTCGCTACGCGCATGCGCCAGCACGGGTTTCGCCCGGAATCTTTTGACATCATCGCTCCGACAAAAATTGTGGTGCGGCGCGAGGTCCATCTCTTTCGGGCACAACGAGCAATAGAGGCGGCTATCGGGAAACTGCGCGAGGCGGCATGTCTGTCTGATGACGCGCAGGCGGTATGCGATACGCCTCCACGCGACCTTCCTCTGCCGGGCGACAAAGTGGATTTAGTAGCAGGCGAACCCCGTGCGCTGGGAGCTGGTTTGTACGTGGTTCCTGTGCAGATAGCCTGTGATGGAACCTCGCCTGTCACGCTCAATGTGCGCCTCCGTGTCAGCCGATGGCGTGAGGCGCTGGTAGCCCGACGAACAATACGTACTGGCGAGGCGATAGAGGCTGACGCTGTAGTTGTTCAACGGATCGCAAGCAACACAGAGGAAACAGACCTGCTCACCGACGCCAGCGAGGCTATTGGCAAAATCGCTCGCCGTCCGATCGCCGCAGGACAGCCGTTAAAGCGTTCGGCGATAGATGACCCCGCCGTAGTGCGGCGCGGGCAGAACGTGAAACTGCTGGTCAGGCTGGATGGAGCGGTGATAGAAACGGGCGCAATCGCCCTGCAAGATGGCAAAGCGGGAGCGCGCATCCGGGTGCAGGTCAGCGATACCCGCAAAACGCTGCTGGCGACTGTTCTCGATGGGGAAACGGTTACAGTGGACGTGAGGTGAGACGGAGGCGAATACGATGCGAGTAGTGGTTATCACGATAGTCGGCATGTTGGCTTGCGGGTACGTTCTGGCGGACTCGTTGTGGAAAGGCAACAACCGGAGCCTGTATGCTGACCGCAAGGCGATCAGGGAAGGCGACGTGTTAACGGTGCTGATTTACGAAAGCACTACCGCCTCCAGCCGTGCTGACACCAAAACGGGCAAAAGCGAGTCGGCTTCTACCAAACCGGGTGTAGGTCCGTTGCTCAGCATGTTGCCCGAATGGTCGTTGAGCGG